>CAYVYD010000130.1:0-3125 GCA_964454415.1 uncultured Hyphomicrobiaceae bacterium
CGTCGAACGGGGCGCCGGGCATGCCCAAACGGCACCGCCCGCGGCCGGCTCCGCGCGGCAAAATTCAAGCCCCCGAACGCGCATGAACGGGAACTATAACCCCCGGGCGCGCAAATAGTTTTCACGCCAAGATTATGACACGATTCCGCCCCATGGCGGCCTTCGTTTGAGTGCCAGCTAAAACCGGTGGGCGGGGCGATTTCGCAAGGGATTCCCCTTGCGCGTCTTCTTCTCACCATCGCCATCGATTTCGTTGCCGGGTCAATGGCGGCGGAGCGATGGGAACCGCGCCCCTATCGGGCGAGTTTTGTTGGCATCATGCGCCCCAAGGGATTGTCCGGCCGGGCGTTTAGAGAACGGATGAATGAAACCATGAAGAAATCTGTCTTGATGTTGGCAATCGTCGGCTTTGGCCTGAATCTCGCCATTCCGGCTTTCGCGATGGCACCCAAGGGAGGCGATCTCACGGTCTATCAGGAAGACCAGTGCGAGGAAGGCCAAGTTTGGGACGACGAGCAGCAGAAGTGCGTGCCCGCCGAATAAGGTCCTACCGGGTGGTTTGAATCCACCGCCGATCAAGGCGCGGAGGCGCGGGCCGGGCAAGACCGGCCAGCCTCCGCGCTTTTGCCGGGATGGCCGTAGCTAGAGCCTAGCGTTTCCGGTCCGCGTTCCAGGCCTCGTGCATCCAGTCCCGCCAGCCGGCGCCTGAATCTTCGCGCAATCCGAGAAATTTGAATTTGGCCCTGCGGTAATGCTGCAGCGGGTCGTAGTGCTGGACGGGAAGGTTCAGCACGAAGGTGTTCAGTCCGCCGACCGACGCCAACAGGGCGTATTCGGCGACCACCTTGTCGCGGCGCGACGTCACCAGGGCGACGTTGGCGTCCAACAGCGTCTGTTCGGCGTCGAGCACGTCGAGGATGGTGCGCTGACCCACCTGCTCCTCGTCGCGCACGCCCTTGAGCGCGATCGCGTTGGCGTCGACGCTCGCCTTGTCGGACCGGATCTGGGCGTTGGCCGATTCGAGCCGGCCCCAGGCGGACACCACGTCGGAGCGCGCCGCGTCGCGCGCCGCCGCCGTCTCGGTCCGACGCTGGCGGCGGGTGTCCTTGGCCTGGCGCACCTGGGCGGCGACGGAGCCCGCCTGATAGAGCGGCACGTTGACGCGGCCCATATAGGTGGTGGACTCGGCGTCCTCGACGATGCGGGAGGTCTCGTAGCGCATCTGATACTGGGTCTCGAAGGTGACCTCGGGGAGGAGCTCGCCCTCGAGCTCGTGTACCGCGTAATCGGCGGCCTCGGCCAGGAACACCGCGTTGAGCACGGCGGGATTCTCCTCTTCCGCCACCGCCACCGCGTCCTGCTGGGAGGTGGGCAGCAGCGCGACGATCGACTTGGGGAGCCGCAGCCTGCCCGGCGGGTGGCCGATGACCTTCTCGTAGGCGGCGCGGCTTGCCTTCAGATTGGCGCGGGCCAGGCTCAATTCGGAATTGGCGCTGCTGAGGCTGGCCTGGGACTGGGCGGTGTCGGTGCGGGTGACCTCGCCCACCTCGAAGCGGTCCTGGGTCGCCTTCAACTGGGAGGCGAGCACCTTGACGTTGTTCTCCCGCAGCCGGACGATCGCCTGATCGCGCAGCACGTCGATATAGGCGGTGACCGCGTCGAGCAGGACCGTCTGCTCGACCGACCGCAGGCTCTCGATGCCGGCGAAGACGTTGGCCTTGGCCTGGCGCGCGGCGTTGATCGTGCGGAAGCCGCGGAACAGGTTCTGGTTGAGGGTAAAGGAGTAGCCGGTGGGCCGGGTCTTGCCGTCGGAGAAGATCGAGCGCACCGCGCTGCCGGTCGAGTTCACGCCCTGATTGGAGTGGGTGACGCCGGTATCGGCGCTGAAGGAGACGGTGGGGCGCAAATTCGACAGCGCGATCGGCATGCCTTCGTCGATGGCCCGCTGCTCGGCGCGCTTGGCGTTGAGGGTGGGGTTGCCGTAATAGGCTTCGGCGAGGGCCTCCTCGAGGGATTCGGCGGCGGCGGGAAGCGGCAGGCTTAAAACCGCCGCACAGGCAACGCCGCAAAGACCAAACCACAAACCGCGCCGAACCGCCGTGACAACGGACTCACACATCTCATACCGCCCTTACTGAAACGCTGAATCGCAGATACGCTCAGACGCGGTCGCGACGCGATATCACCGGCAGACCACTACCCCTTGCCCTTCAATTGGCCAGCATAGTGGCAACACAAAGGCGATTGCCAGCCGAACCTCCCGGCCGCCGGTAAAATCCGCTTGCCGGGGCCGTGCAAATCCATATTGACTTTGGATGCGTTTTGCGGCCATTGACCCCCCTCTTTTCAACACCCTCATCGATGCCGGATCGCCCGGCCCGATGCCGGACGGACACTTAGGGGTTGGGGACCATGGACGAGTTGGTTGGGCAGCACCCCCGGCGGGGGGAATTCGAGGCCGCCGACGCCGCATCCGAGGCCGGCCGCGGCCAGGCGGCGGAGAAGGACTGGTGCATCGAGCTCGAGGGCGAACGCTATGCGGGCCTTCATCTCCTGGTCGAGTTCTGGGACGCCAAGCATCTGGACGACGTGGAGTTCATCGAGGCGACGCTGATCGCTGGCGCGCGCGCCGCCAACGCCACCCTACTGGAGACCAAGTTCCACAAGTTCTCGCCCAATGGCGGGGTCACCGGCGTGGCGCTGCTGGCGGAGTCCCACATCAGCATCCACACCTGGCCCGAGCACGCCTATGCCGCGATCGACGTCTTCATGTGCGGGGCCTGCAACCCGCACGACGCGGTGCCGGTGCTGGAGCGGGGCTTCGAGCCGGGGCGCTCGGAAATCATGGAACACCGCCGCGGCAAGATCGAGCCCTAGGGCGCCGGCCGCCGATGCGGGCCGGCGCTTAGGAGCAGCGCGGATTCTGCGCTATATTCGCGGCTCCGATCCACTGGCCCCGCCCGGCAGGTGACGACCCGTGCACGATTTTCTTCAGGCGTTCCGGCTTGCCGTCGACCTCATTCTGGGGGCCGACGCGGATCTGCTCGAGGTCATCGGGCTGTCGCTGCGCGTCAGCCTGACGGCGCTCGCGGTCTCGGGCCTGATCGGCTTTCCGCTGGGCGCGG
>CAYVYD010000130.1:3225-7186 GCA_964454415.1 uncultured Hyphomicrobiaceae bacterium
ATCGCCGAGGTCGGCGCGGTGATCATCGTCGGCGGCAACATCGACCACTATACGAGGGTGATGACCACCGCGATCGCGCTCGAGACCTCGAAGGGGGAGCTCGCCTTCGCGCTGGCGTTGGGGCTGGTGCTGCTGGCGATCGCGCTTGCGGTCAACGCCGCGGTGATGGGGCTGCGCGGCACGGCGGCGAGACACGCCTATGCATGAGGTCCAGCCGGTCGCGCAGGCGCGGTCCAACGGCAAGGGCGCGGCACCAAAGCTGTTTCCCGCCGAGGCCCGTCGGCTTACCTTCGAGGCGGGCGGCAAGCGGCTGATCGACGGCATCGACCTGAGCCTGGGGGCGGGCTCGATCACGGTGATCATGGGTCCCAACGGGGCGGGGAAGAGCCTGCTGCTGCGGCTGCTGCACGGGCTGATCGCGCCGAGCGCGGGCGAGGTGCTGTGGGGCGGGCGGGCGATGTGCGAGGCGATCCGCAGGCGGCAGGCGATGGTGTTCCAGAAGCCGGTGATGCTGCGCCGCACGGTCGCGGCCAATATGGACTTCGTCCTCAATCTGCGGGGCGCCGCCACCAGGGGCCGGCGGCAGCGGCTGTTGGAAATGGCTGGGCTCGCGGACTTCGCCGATCAGCCGGCCCGCGCGCTCTCCGGCGGCGAGCAGCAGCGCCTGGCGCTGGCCCGCGCGCTGGCGAGCGAGCCCGACGTGCTGCTGCTCGACGAGCCGACCGCCAATCTCGACCCCGCCTCGACCGCGGTGATCGAGGATCTGGTCCGGCGCGCCCACCGGGCGGGCGCCAAGATCATCTTCGTCACCCACGACGCGGGCCAGGCGAAACGGCTGGCAGACGACGTCCTGTTCCTGCATAGGGGCAGGCTGGTGGAGCAGGGGCCGGCGGCGGCGTTTTTCGCGGCTCCCCGCTCGCGCGAGGCGAGCGACTACCTTGCCGGCCGGCTGGTGCTGTGATGGGCGCGAGGCGGCGAGATCATCTGAAGAAGGAGACCGTGCCATGAGGCGGCTGATCGTTCTGTTGGCGGCGGTGATTTGTCTGGGCCTGTCGGCGGGCCGGGCGGGGCTCGGCGCGGGCGAGGACTACATCATCCTGCAATCGACCACCTCGACCAAGAATTCCGGCCTCTACGACCATCTGCTGCCGCTGTTCACCAAGAAGACCGGCATCAAGGTCCGCGTCGTCGCCGTCGGCACCGGTCAGGCGCTGAAGAACGCCGAGAACGGCGACGGCGACGTGGTGCTGGTGCACGCCAAGGCGGACGAGGAGAAATTCGTTGCCGCCGGCCACGGCGTCAAACGCTTCGATCTGATGTACAACGACTTCGTCGTCGTCGGCCCCGAAGGGGATCCGGCCGGCGCCGCCGCCAAGACCGCGCCCGAGGCGCTGGCCAGGATCGCCGCGGCCAAAGCGCTCTTCGCCTCGCGCGCCGACAATTCAGGCACCCACAAGAAGGAGATGGCGCTGTGGCGTGCGGCCGGCGTCGATCCGTTGCCCGCGTCCGGCAAGTGGTACCGCGAGATGGGCGCCGGCATGGGCGCGACGCTCAACGCCGCTGTCGGCATGGGGGGCTACACGCTTGCCGACCGGGGAACCTGGATCGCCTTCAAGAACAAGGGCGATCACAGGATCCTGCTGGAGGGCGACAAGGCGCTCTTCAACCAATACGGCGTGATCCTGGTGAACCCCAAGAAACACCCCCATGTGCGCGCCAAGCAGGGCCAGGCGTTCGTCGACTGGATCCTGGGATCGGAGGGGCGGAAGGCGATCGCCGGCTACCGGCTCGGCGGCAAGCAGCTGTTCTTCCCCGACGCCGGCGCGACGGGGAGCTGAGGCGCTTCCGGGGCCTCAGGCGGGGGCGAGGCTCTTGTAGTAGTCGCGTAGCACCGCCGCCACCTCGGGCCGGCTGAACTCAGGCGGGATGGGCTCGCCCTTGGTCAGCATCTCCCGTTGCTTGGTGCCGGAGATCGAGACGTGCTCGGAGGCGTCGTGCGGGCAGGTCTTGGCCGTCGCCATGCCGTCGCATTTCCGGCAATAGAAGGTAATGTCGATCTTGAGCGGCTCGGTGACGAGCGCCCCCTCCCACAGCTCGTCGAAGATGTTCTGGGCGTCGAAGGGACCGTAGTAGTCGCCGACGCCGGCGTGGTCGCGGCCGACGATCAGGTGCGAGCAGCCGAAATTCTGCCGGATCACCGCGTGCAGCAGCGCTTCGCGCGGCCCGGCGTAGCGCATCTCGATCGGATAGCCCGCCTGGATCACCGTGTTGGGCCGAAAATAGCCGTCGATCATAGCCTGGATGGCGCGGGTGCGCACCTCGGCCGGGATGTCGCCCGCCTTGAGCTTGCCGAGCACCTGGTGGATGAAGACGCCGTCGCAGACCTCGATGGCGATCTTGACCAGATGCTCGTGGCTGCGGTGCATCGGATTGCGCGTCTGGAAGGCGGCCACCCGGCGCCAGCCCTTGGCCTTGAAGATCTCCCGCGCCTCGTGCGGGCGGATATAGAGCTCGGGGAACTTGGCCGGCAGCTCGCCCTCGCTCAGCACGGTGACGGGACCGGCCAGATTGACATCGCCCTGGGCCAGCACCTTCTGCACGCCAGGATGGGCCTCGTCGGTGGTGCGGTAGACGTTCTCGCACTCGATCTTCTTGTCGATCCCGTATTTCTCCTCGAGATGCAGGATGGCGCAGATCTCGCCGGTCTCGGCGTCGACGAGCGCCACGTCCTCGCCGACCGAGAGGCCGTCGGCGGTATCGCCATCGACGGGGAGCGTGATCGGAATCGGCCAGAACATCTTGTTTTCGACGCGCATGTCCACGCAACAGGAACGCCAGTCGTCGTGGCCCATGAAGCCCGGCAGGGGCGAGTAGGCGCCCATGGCGAACATGTGCAGATCGGAGACCTCGCGCGAGGTCAGGGCGACGGTCTTGAGGCCCTGGGCGCGGGCGATTTCGGCGGCGCGAACGGCGTCAAAGGCGAGCAGCGGCTTGAGAGGCTGCCCGCCATGGGGAGGAACCAGGTCGATCATGGACGATCCTTTTTTGATATATCCGGTAATGCGAATGTGTTCATACAAGCAAATTGCTTGAAGCGATAGGCCGTAAACATTGGAAATCGGGCGGAGAGTCGGCCGTTTACCGGCGCAGGGTAGGAGGCGGCCGTTCTGTGGATAACGGGGATATCGGGGATAACCGCGCGCCCTGCCGCGCTTGGCTCTGGCGCGCGCATCAATTTGCATTAATCTCCCTCCCAAGTCGCGTTGAAGACCTTAGGGGATTCGAGGCGATCAGGACACGGCAAGTCCGGAGTCGCTCTTTGCCGAGAGCGGCTTAGGTAGCGGATCGAAGCCTGGCATTGACGGGCGAACCATAGCTTCGTTGCGGCGAAGAGGTGGGAAGCCATCGGACAAGGTCAGGAGGCCTTCAGGGACGTTGCCGCCGGATCTTCGGGATTGGCCGATTTCGAGGATCACGTCGTACGCGAACGCGACGCTAAACAACGGGCTACGTACCCGGGCAATGGTCCCGAGATCCGCGAGCAATCGCGGTTCAAGGGGCCGGAGCCAAGGCAAAGGTCCCGAGATCGCGAGCAATCGCGACTCACGGGGCCGGAGCCAGGTTCAGGGGAGTGTCGGGACCTGCGGGTCCGTGGGGCAAACTTGAGCCATCTCGCCGGACGGGCGCTGGTGACAGCGCTTTACAGCGGGAAAGGAGAGGGCGGGACGAAAGTCTTGCCCTCTTCTTTTTTTAGAACCCTCTTTTTCCGGTGCCACGGTGCGAAACGGACGGGCGCGGCGGGATGCGCGAGCGTGGCCCGGGCGCAAAAAATTGAGCCCCGGCACGGGGTCTGCCGAGGCTCATTACGCACTAACGGAACCGACCAACTCCTCCAGGGGGTGGAGTGTCCGGCCGAGGGGACAATGGCCCACTCCCGTTTCATTTTCGTGACAGGCAAACC
>CAYVYD010000131.1:0-7107 GCA_964454415.1 uncultured Hyphomicrobiaceae bacterium
GACGCGGTGGTGTTGTTCAATCAGAACGGCAAGCACAGTTTTTGGCAGGTGCCCGATTTCGCCATCGACCTAGAGCACGGCCAGAAGCGGAGCATCCTGCTGGGCGAGGCGGACATCTCCTCCTCCGAAGGGCCCTGGCATCTCAACTTCAGCACCGAGCAGTCGGACAAGAAGCAGCGTCTCACCTTCACCGCGACGGTCAGGGATCTGGTTCCCAAGGGCATCGCCGCCAATCTGCCCGGTCTCTCGGGCCTCGCCGCGCTGGAGATGCCGGTGACGGCCGAGAGCAGCGTCAATCTGTCGACCAAGGGGATCCTGCTCGCTGCCGAGGCGCGCATCAGGCTCTCGGCGGGCCTCATCAGGCCGCCCTGGGACGTCAAATATCCGATGCTGATCGACGAGGGCGATCTGCACGTGCGCTACCTGCCGCGGCAGGACACGGTCGAGATCATGCCCTCGACGATCCAGTGGGGGGAAAGCAAGGCCGTGATCAGCGGCAAGTTCTCGCCCGTGGAGGTGGCCGAGGGCGCGCCCGCCACCTGGCGGTTCCGCTTGCAGGCCGACGAGGCGGTGGTGGGGGTCGAGGAATACGGCCTCCCGCCCTTGCCGCTGGATGAATGTTACGCCGAAGGCACGGTGACGCCGGAGACGGGGCACGTCGAGGTCTCGCGGCTCGTGGTCAGGATGGGCACCGCGAGCGTGGTGCTGGCGGGCTCGGTCACCGAGGCGCCGGGCTCGCCGGCGGTCAAGCTCGCCGGCCGCGTCAGTCCCATGTCGCTCGACGAGATGAAGCGGCTGTGGCCCAAATTCGTGGCCGCCGGGGCGCGGCAGTGGTCGCTCAAGAACCTCACCGCCGGCCAAATCCTGGGCGGCGAGGCCCATCTCGACGTTCCCGGCGGCATCCTCGCCGCCCTGCTGCATGGCGGCGACATCGCCGAGGACGCGGTGCAGTTCGACGTCCAGACCTCGGGCGTCGAAATCCATTACATCGACAAGATGCCGCCGATCCGCACCACCGCGGGCGTCATGCGAGTGCGTGGCCGCAGCTTTCTGTTCAGCGCGCCCGAGGCCTGGATCGACCTGCCGAGCGGCAGACGCATCGACCTCAAGGAAGGGCGTTTCGCCGTCGACGACCTGCGCCCGCTGCCGGAGATCGGGGCTATAACCTTCAAGGCGAGCGGCGACGCCGAGGCCGCGCTTGAACTGCTCGACCACGAGCCGTTGGGCTACGTCCACAAGATCGGCCTGACGCCCGACGCGATCGGCGGCGGCGTGGAAGGCGCCTTCCGCATTGTGCTGCCGACCAAGAAGGGCCTGGAGTTCGACGACGTGACGATGCGGGGCGACGCGCAATTGAGCAAGGCCACGCTCAAGTCCAATTTCGAGGGCGTTGAGATGCAGAGCGGCACGGTGGTCTTCAACGTCACCGAAAAGGCGCTTCAGGCCCGCGGCGACGTGGTGCTCAACGGCATTCCGGCGAAGGTGAATTGGCAGCGCATCTTCGCGGCGCCCGACGACAAGCAGCCCGATTTGCGGGTCAGCGCCGTCTTGAACGAGGCCGAGCGGGAGAAGCTCGACCTCGACATCAACCACGTCGTGCGCGGCGGCGTGCCTGTCAACGTCGAGGTCGGCAATGCGGGGGGGGAGAAAAAGACGATCCGCGTGCAGGCCGATCTGAGCGACGCGGATCTGGTGATGGCGAATGTGGGGTGGAGAAAGCCCGCCGGTCAGAGTGCGACGCTGCAATTCGACGTCGCCGACGGGCGCGACGGCACCACCGAGCTGCAGAATTTCAGGATGGTCGGCGACAACATCGCCATAGAGGGCTGGATCGGCCTTGACGAAAAGGGCAAGCCCAAGGCGTTCTTCTTCCCCGACTTCTCGTTCAACGTGATCACCCATCTGGAGCTCGCCGGCAATCTGAGAAGCGACAACGTTTGGGACGTGCAAGCGCAAGGGTCGGGTTATGACGGGCGGCAATTCTTCGAATCCCTGTTTTCCGCCGGTCAGCTCGCCGAAGACCAGGAGCCGCCCGCCAAGAATGCGCCGGGGCTCGATCTCAGCGCGCAGATCGACACGGTTCTCGGGTTCTCCGACACCACCGTGAAAAACGTCTCCGTCGCCCTCATCAAGCGCGACGGCAAGCTCCAGCGGCTCGACGCCAAGGGCAAGCTCAACGGCAAATCGCCGATCGCCGTGCGCCTCAATCCGGAACCGGGCCAGCCGCGGGTGCTGCTCGCCGAGGCGGCCGATGCCGGCTCCGCCTTCCGCCTCGTCGGCTTCTATCCCAAGGTCGAGGGCGGCGAGGCCTCGCTCCAGGTCAACCTAGACGGCCAGGGCCGCGCCGAGACGACCGGAACGCTTTGGGCGCGCGATTTCGTCGTGCTGGGCGACCGCGTGGTCAACCAGGTGATCGTCGACGCCTCGGCCAACGACGTCACCTCCACCTCTGCGGCGCGGCCGGCGCGCCAGCGCGTCGCGCCCCAGCGCCGCCGCATCGCCTTTAATCAGCTTCGCGCGCCCTTCTCCGTCGGCGGCGGCCAGTTCGTGCTGCACAATTCCTACGTCAACGGCCCGCTGCTGGGCGCCACCATGCGCGGACAGGTCGATTTCAAGTCCAAGCGCGTCAATCTGGGCGGCACCTACGTGCCGCTTTACGGCCTGAATTCGGCGCTGGGCTCGATTCCGATCATCGGCAACCTTCTGGTGGGGCGGCGCGGCGAGGGCGTGCTCGGCATCACCTTCGCGGTCCAGGGGTCGCTGTCGGATCCGCAGGTGATGGTCAACCCGGTTTCGATGGTGGCGCCCGGCATCTTCCGGCAGATCTTCGAGTTCACCGGGCGCTCGCAGCCGCTGCCGCCGCCGCCCAACGTCGCCAGCCCGGAGCCGATACCGCCGCTCATCGGCGATGCGCCGCCGGCGACCCGGCTTCCCACCCCCCAGGCCAGCGCCTCCCGCAACGACGACACGCCGTGGCTCGAGGACGCGCCCACATTTCCGGGCGAGCAGAACTGAGGCTGGCCGCTGGTCCGCTCAGACCGGGCGGATCAGCGCGTGCCGCTTCTTGCCGACCGAGAGCTTGATCACGCCATCGCCCGTCACGTCGCCGCCGGTGAGCGATCCGCCCTCGTCGGAAACCGCCTGATCGTTGACGCGGACGCCGCCGCCGGCGATGAGACGGCGGGCTTCGCCGTTGCTCTTGGCGAGCCCGGCCTTGACGAGCGCGGTGAGCAGGCCAAGGCCCGATTCGAGCTCGGCGCGTTCAACCTCGACGCTCGGCAAGCCCGCATCGGCTGCGCCCTGCTCGAACACCTGGCGCGCCGTCTCCGAGGCCTTGTCGGCGGCGGCGCGGCCGTGGGCGAGCGCGGTCGCCTCGTTGGCCAGCACCTTCTTCGCCTCGTTGAGCCCGGCGCCTTCGAGGCCTTCCAGCCGCGCGACCTCGGCCTCGTCGAGCTCGGTGAAAAGCCGCAGAAACCGGCCGACGTCGCCATCCTCGGTGTTGCGCCAATACTGCCAGTAGTCGTAGGCGCTGGTCATGTCGTCGTTGAGCCACACCGCGCCCGCAGCGGTCTTGCCCATCTTGGCGCCGGAGGCGGTGGTCAGCAGCGGGCAGGTGAGGCCGTAAAGCTCGGCGCCATCGACGCGGCGGGCGAGCTCGATGCCGTTGACGATGTTGCCCCACTGGTCGGAGCCGCCCATCTGCAGCCGGCAGCCCTGGCGCCGGTTGAGCTCGAGGAAATCATAGGCCTGCAGGATCATGTAGTTGAACTCGAGAAAGGTGAGCGGCTGCTCGCGCTCGAGCCGCAGCTTCACCGATTCGAAGGTGAGCATCCGGTTGATGGTGAAGTGGCGGCCGTAGTCGCGCAGGAAGGCGATGTAGTCGAGGCCGTCGAGCCAGTCGGCGTTGTTGACCATCAGCGCGTCGGTCGGGCCGTCGCCGAAGGCGAGGAACTTAGCGAACACGCCCTTGATGCCCGCCATGTTGGCGGCGATCTGCTCGTCGCCGAGCAGTAGACGCGTCTCCTCCTTGCCGGAGGGGTCGCCCACCTTGGTGGTGCCGCCGCCCATCAGCACGATCGGCTTGTGGCCGGTCTGCTGGAGCTTGCGCAGCATCATGATGGCGAGCAAACTGCCGGCGTGCAGGCTGGGCGCGGTGCAGTCGAAGCCGATATAGGCGGTGATCGGCGCCTCCGCTGCGGCCTCGTCGAGGCCCTCCTCGTCGGTGCATTGATGGATGTAGCCGCGGCTCGCGAGGGCGTTGAGCAGATCGGATTTGTAGGCGCTCATAGATGTCGATGATCCAACCGGCAAAGGCAGCGATCGCCCGCGCGGGGCGCTCACCGGGCATGTATCAGGTTTGCGCGCCGATTGCACGGAGTGGAAGCGCGTGAGCGCCCGCCTGCGCGCCATCGGCCTGATGAGCGGCACCTCGATGGACGGCATCGACGTCGCCCTGATCGAGACCGACGGCGAGAAGGTGACGAGCCGGGGGGCGGGCGCGAGCCGGCCCTATGGCGGGGAGGAACGCGCCCTGATCGCCCAGGCATTGGCCGAGGCAAGGGCGCTTTCCGCCCGCGAGGCGCGGCCCGGCGTGCTGGCGCGGGCCGAGGAGATGATCACCCGGGCGCACGCCCGGGCGGTGCGCGCCTTCCTCGAGGAGAACGCGGTTCCGGCCGGTGAGATTGCGGTCGTCGGCTTCCACGGCCAGACGGTGCTGCACGACCCCGCCGCGGGGCTCACGGTGCAGTTGGGCGACGGAGGGCTGCTGGCGGAGCTGGTAGGCTGCGACGTGGTCTACGACTTCCGCGGCCGCGACGTCGAGGCGGGCGGCGAGGGCGCGCCTTTCGTGCCGGCCTATCACCGCGCCCTGGTCGAGGCGGCGGGTCTCGAGCGCCCGGTGGCGGTGCTCAATATCGGCGGCATCGCCAACGTCACCTGGATCGGCGCCGGCGATAAACTGCTCGCCTTCGACATCGGCCCGGGCAACGCGTTGCTCGACGATTGGATGAAGGCGCGCGAAGGCCGGGCGATGGACGAAGGCGGTGAGGCGGCGCGGCGCGGTGCCGTCGACGAGGCCGCGCTCGCCCGTCTGCTCGATCATCCCTTCTTCGCGAAACCGCCCCCCAAGTCATTGGATCGATTAAACTTTTCGCTTTCCCCGGTCGAGGAGCTCGGCGTCGCGGACGGCGCCGCCACGCTCACCGCCTTCACCGCCGAGGCGGTCGCGGGGGCGGTCCGCTTCCTGCCGGAGCGCCCGCTTCGCTGGGTGGTGACGGGGGGCGGCGCGCGCAATCCGGTCCTGTTGGAGGAGCTTGGCCGGCGCCTCGGCGCGCGCGTCGAACGGGCCGAGGACTATGGCTGGTCGAGCGCGCTGATGGAGGCGGAGGCCTTCGCCTATCTCGCGGTGCGCTCGCTGTACGGGCTGCCGCTTTCCTTCCCCGAGACCACCGGTGTCAAGGCGCCGCAAACCGGCGGAAGGCTGATCCGAAAGGGATCCTAAGCGGCCGATTCCGTCTTCTTCTTGAGCCGTTTATCCAGGTAGCTGTCGACCACTTCCATCAATTGGTCGACCCTGCCCTCGAAGAAGTGGTTGGCGTTGGCCACCACCTCGTGGTCGATGACGACGCCCTTCTGGGTCTTGAGGCGGTCCACCAGGCTCGCCACCGCCTCGGTGGAGACCACCCGGTCGTCGTCGCCGTTCACCATCAGCCCCGAGGAGGGGCAGGGTGCCAGGAAGCTGAAATCGTAGAGGTTGGCGGGCGGGGCGATCGAGATGAAGCCCTCGATCTCCGGGCGGCGCATCAAGAGCTGCATCGAGATCCAGGCGCCGAAGGAGACGCCGGCGATCCAGCAGGCCCGCGCGTCTGGATTGAAACTCTGCATCCAGTCGAGCGCGGTCGCCGCGTCGGCGAGCTCGCCGGGGCCGTTGTCGAACAGGCCCTGGCTGCGGCCGACGCCGCGGAAATTGAACCGCAGCACCGAGAATTTGCGGCGCACGAAGGTGTAATAGAGGTGATAGACGATCTGATTGTTCATCGTCCCGCCGAATTGCGGATGGGGATGAAGAATGATCGCTATCGGCGCGGTCTGCGCCGGCTCGTGGTGGTAGCGGGCCTCGATGCGCCCGGCCGGGCCGTTGATGATCACTTCAGGCATTGCGGTCCCATCCGTCCCGGTCCGGCCTCGGCGTTGCTGCGCTGCGTTGTCGGATTGGCCCGCACCCGGGACGTCGGCGCGCCGCTGGCGCGCGGGGGAGCGAACGGCTTACACGATGATCCATAAATACTTGACTTGCCGAGTCGGGATTCCTATAACCAGCTTAGACTTAGAATTATTCAAAAAACTGGCCGCCCGGTCCGAATGGGGCGCCGCGCTTCATAGCACAATCGGCGGGGTCTAAGGCAAGTCTCAAAGGCCGCCGCCGGCGAAATGATGAACGGTGGAGCGCACAAATCATTGTGAGCGTGTGACCATGCAACTTTCGACCAAAGGCAGATACGCGGTGATGGCATTGGCCGATCTCGCCCGGCAGGGCGAGGACGGCGTCGTCAATCTCTCGACCATCGCCGAGCGCCAGCAGATTTCGCTCCCCTATCTCGAGCAGCTTTTTCTGAAGATGCGGCGGGCGGGGCTGGTGGCGAGTTTCCGGGGTCCAGGTGGCGGCTACGCGCTCAAACGGGGGCCCGAACGGATTTCCATCGCCGAGATCATGCGGGCGGTTGACGAGCCGGTGAAGATGACGCGCTGCGGGCCAGAGGATCTGGGCTGCATCGGCGACGGGCGCTGTCTCACCCATGATCTGTGGGACGCGCTGGGGCGCCAGATCGTCAATTTTCTGGACCGCGTGACGCTGGGCGACGTGGTCGACAACCACAACGCCAAGGCGCTGATGCGGGCCGCGGCGGCGCCGTCGCAGGCGGCCGGCGGCCATGCGGGCCGGGTCGAGGCCAAGTGAGGAAGTCCATGGTCGCGCGTAGCTATCTCGACCACAACGCCACCGCGCCGGTCCTGCCGGAGGTGCGCGACGCAATGGCCCGCGCGCTCGGCCATGCCGGCAACCCGTCCTCGGTCCACGCCGAGGGGCGCCGGGCCCGCGCCATGATCGAG
>CAYVYD010000132.1:0-5696 GCA_964454415.1 uncultured Hyphomicrobiaceae bacterium
CCCGCCGCCGCCGGCGAACGCCTTTCCGGCCGGGACCTGCTCGAGCCATTCGATCCCACCGACCCTTCCTTCTTCGACAGCGAGGCGGCCTCGGTGACGGGCGGACGCGACGCGGCGGGCCAACCCTTCGTGTTCAAGCCCGCCAGGCGCATCGGCGCGGCCCTGCCGCGGGCCCAGTCCGACAATCCCTATGGTTTCGACACGGGCTCGGCATCGGGCGGCGCGGCGCCGCCGGAGCTCCAGCCCCCAAGCCTCGATGCGGGTATGAACTTCCGCCTGGACCTGCAGCAGATTCTCGCCTGGCAACGGCAGATGGAGGCGGAGCTGCAGGCCTTGGTGATGGAGGACGGCGGATCGCTGGCCCGGGCGCCCGCCAAGCCGACGCCCTTCAACACGTGGGTCTCGGGACGCTACGGCGATGCCGACGGCTTCGGCGGTTCCGCCGATGAAGAGGGGCGCTTGTGGCAGATGACCACGGGCGCCAGCTATCATCTTTCCGCCGACACCCAGGTGGGTGTGTTCGCGCGCCAGCGCGGCGGCGAGATCGAGCTCCCCGACCAGGGCTACGGCGTCGACGGCAAATTCCTGGGCGGCGGCGGCTTCGCGGTCGTTGGGTTGCCCTGGGGCGTGAATCTGCTGACGAGCGGCATGATCGAGCACGGCGACCATGGCCTTTCGATGCAGTATGGCGGCGCCAGCTTCGATAGCCGCAAGCAGACGCTGGAAGCCCGGCTCACCAAGCGCTTCGACAAGGACGGCACCTGGCTCGAACCCGAGGCCAAGCTGCGCTATTCGCACGAGCAAAGCGATGGCTTCAGCGACGATGCCGGCGGCACCGCGCCGGCGAGCGATTTGGGCATCGGCCAGTTCGCGTTCGGTCCCGCCGTGGGCACCACCCTGCGGGGTGACGGGCAGACGGTCGCCTCCATCGCCCCGCATTTCCGCTTTCAGGGGATTTGGGATCTGGAGAACGAGACCGCCCTGGCGAGCCCGCTGGCAAGCAGGCTGTCGCCGGCGCCGATGGGATACAGCATCAGCAACGGCGTCGACGTGACGCTCGCCGACGGCCTGCTGTTCAGCCTCGGCGGCGACCTTCTCGTGAACGGCGAGAAGGACGAGGGATGGACCCTGACCGGCGGCGTCGGCTCGCCGATGACGGCGCTGGGGCTCGGCGATATTTCGCAGGACGGCACCGTCAAGGTCGATATGTCGACCAACCAGGAGGGCCTGGAAGGCCGGACGCGGATCACCATCCCGCTCGAATAGGCTCTAGGCGGGCAAGCGCCGCCGCGACCGGCGGGCCGGTCAGCGGTAATCGCGGATCAAATAGCCAGGAAAATGTGCGTTGCAGGCCATCACGTGGGTGATGGCGGCGCGGTCGTATTCGTCGCCGGAGCGGTAGTCCTCGAAGAAGGCGTTGAGCCGTTCGACGCGCCCGGCCATGGCGACCACCGCCTGCAGCCCGATCGCGAGGCCGTAATTGGTGAAGGCGAACCTGGTGCGGGGTAGGTGCGGCTCGCGGCAGAAATAGCCCTCCTCGTTCCACATATGGTCGAGCGTGGCGAGCGCGCGCTCGCGCTGCACCACGGCCCAGCTCTCGGCGGGGAAGAAATGGGTCATCCACAGCATCATGCCGAGCCCGAGATCCTGAGTGACGACGAGGCCGGGCGCGGTGCGGGCTATCAGGCGAGCCATGTCGGCGATCTCGCGGGAGAGCGCCTTCTGATCCAGCATCCGGTAGGAGACGTAGCCGTCGAAGGCGTCGAGCGCGCCGAAGCCGTAACCCGAATAGGGGCCGCTCAAATCCTCCTCCATCTTCCAGATCACGCCGCGCCCCGGCACTAGGAAGGCGTCGTGGATCTGGCGCACCAGCGCCACCCCCTTCTCCCGGTAGCCGGGCAGGTGGCGTGCGAGCACGGCGAGCGCATAGAGCCACATGGCGAGGTAGTGGAAATACTGGCCGGCGCGGTCCGCCTCCTCGCCGATGCGGATGCCGCGCTCGCGCCCCAGCACGCGCTCGACCTCGGCGACGACGTGCTCGGCTTCGTCGAGGAAGCGTCTTTCGCCGAGCTCGTGGTGGAGCGAGACCAGCAGCACGACGCCGAAGGCGTCGGTCCAAAGATAGCGCAGGCCGTTGGGCCAGATGCGCTCGGCCCGCATCCAGTCGAGCTTGTCGAGGACGTAGCCGATGTCCTTGAGCGCGGCCATAGCCGGCTCACAGGCCGAAGGGGTAGGTGTCGGGCAGCCCCTCGAGCTCGGCCGCCTCCAGCGGAACGACGGCCTGGGTGCGGTCGATCCAGATATATTCGTCGAACTGGCGCGGCAGAACGGCTTGGAAATAGTGGCTGGCAAGCTCGGTCTCCGGCCGGTAGATGACGCCGATGGCGCGCTCGAGCCGCGGCTTGGTCAGCGCCTCGCGCAGCTCCGGGGAGGCGGGGCCGCGCAGCGGCAGCAGGAATCCCCCCTTGCCGGTGCGGTGGCACAGGCTTTCATAGCTGGCCGGATTGGATGGTTGAACGGTCTTGATCTCCATCGGCGCGTCCCAGTTGGAGGCCGCCGCGACGGTTCCGCTGTCGGTGCCGAAGCCGATGGCGTAGGCGGCTTGGCCGAATTCCTTGCGGCAGAGCTCGCCGATATTGTACTCGCCGCGGGCCGACATCTCGGTCGCCGAGGCGTCGCCGATGTGGGAGTTGTGCGCCCAGACGATCGCCTTGGCGCCCTCGCCGTGATAGGCGAGCAGGTCCTTCAGCGTTTCGAACATGTGGCTGTCGCGCAGGTTCCAGGAGGCGCGCGAGCCGTGATACATGACGCGGTAATAGCGCTCGGCGTTGGCGATCAGGCGGGCGTTCTGGACCGCGTCCATGAAGCGCTCGCCGTCGAATGCGGGATATTCCCGGTGCTTGCGCAGAATGTCGGCGAGCATGCCGGCCACCTCGTCCTCGCAACTGCGGTAGACGCCGCTGATGGCGGCCCGCCCATAGGTCGCGGGGTCCGACTGCCACGGGGTGAGACAGCCGTAACGCTCGCGCGCGGTCCGGGCGGCCTCGGGGTCGACCTCGTCCAGATAGCTCAGCACCGAGCGGATCGAGCCGTAGAGGCTGTAGAGGTCGAGGCCGTAGAAGGCGACGCGGTGGCCGGGCGCCAATTCGGCGTTGTGCGAACGCAGCCAGTCGACGAAGCCGCGCACCTCGGTGTTGCGCCACATCCACACCGGGAAGCGGGCAAAGGCGGTCCACTCGCTCGCCGGATACTCCATGTGCCGCACATAATGGTCGACTCGCGCGGCGTCCGGCCAATCGCCCTCGATGCCGATGAAGCGGAAGCCCTTCTTCCCGATCAGCTCGCGCGTGATGCGCTCGCGCATGCGGTAGAACTCGGAGGTGCCGTGCGAGGCCTCGCCCAGCAGCACCACCCGCGCATCGCCGATGCGCTCGATGAGCGGCGCCAATTCGGCCGAGTCGATCTCCTCGAAGCTCTCGGCCGCCTCGCCGATGGCCTCGACCAGCGCCTCCTCGCCAGCGGCCGGGCGCTTGCGCGGCGGGGCCGGCGCGCCTTCGCCCGCCCAGCCCTCCTCGCCGACCAGCGGCACGAAGCGCACATCGGCGATGTCCTCGGTCTCGAACTCGGTCTCGGAGACCCGCGTCACCCGCACCAGCTCCTGAACCCGCAAGTCCTTGCCGACCGGGATGACGAGGCGTCCGCCGACCGCCAATTGCCGCTTGAGCGATTCCGGGACCTCGGGCCCGCCCGCCGCCACCACGATCGCGTCATAGGGCGCGTGCTCCTCCCAGCCCAGCGTGCCGTCGGCGTGCAGCACGTGGACGTTGTCGTAGCCCAGATCGGCGAGCACCGCGGCCGCCTTCTCGGCCAACTGGGCGATGCGCTCGACGGTGTAGACCTCGCCCGCGATCTCGCCCAGAACGGCGGCCGCGTAGCCCGAGCCGCAGCCGATCTCGAGCACCCGCTCGCCGCCCTCGAGCGCGAGCGCGTCGGTCATCAGCGCGACGATATAGGGCTGCGAGATGGTCTGCCCCTCGTCGATGGGCAGCGGCGAGTCCTCATAGGCGAACTCTTGGTAGTGCTCGGGCAGGAACGCCTCCCGCGGCACCTTCTCCATCGCCTCGACGACGCGTTCGGACCGCACGCCGCGCGCGACGATGTGGTTTCGCACCATGTCGCGGCGGATCTTGGCTAAATCGGCCATTCTCAACTTCGCTGTTTGATCAACGCCTGACGGAAAGATGTGCGCCCCGACCGGACGTGGCGCCTTGATGCGTGTCAAATCCCTTGTCGGTGCCGGGACCCGAGGCTAGCGCGGCGAGGGCGGGACGGCAAAGACGAGGGGGGGGGCCGCGATCTTCGGAGCGCAAGGGACGAGCTCCCGCGCCGCATCATCGAATTGTCACAAAACCGCCGGATCGTCACAAAAAAGAACCGGTTGGCTAGCATACCAAGTCCAACAATCCCGGCTTCGGGGCGGCCCGCGGCCGGAACCCGGGCGGAGAGCGGGTCGATTTCGGTTCATGAGGGGGGACCGATCCTATCCCAGGGTGCGATGTACAAAAGCGTTCGAAAGCGCCCCTAACGGGGGAGAACCGCGTTCCGGCGGCGCCCAAGCCGACGGTGAGCGTGATCGTGCCGGCCTATAACGAGGCCGAGCACATCGCCGATACGATCGTGAGTCTGTTGCGGCAGTCATCGCCGGCGGACGAGATCATCGCCATCGACGACTGCTCCACCGACGAGACGGCCGCGATCGCGTCGACCTTCCCGGTCCGCGTGATCCGCCCGCCCTCCAACACCGGCTCCAAGGCGGGCGCCCAGAAATTCGCGCTCGATTTCGTCAAAAGCGATATCGTCGTCGCCATCGACGCCGACACGGTGCTGGCGCCGGACGCCTTGGAAACGTTGATCGGTACACTGGTCGAGCACGACGCGGCCGCCGCCTGCGGCTACGTGCTGCCGCGGTTCGTCCGCACCCCTTGGGAGCGCGGCCGCTACGCCGAATATCTCTTCGCGCTCGGTTTCTTCAAACGCATCCAGAACGCCTATCGCCGCCCCCTGATCGCCTCGGGCTGCTTTTCGGCCTACCGCGCCAACGTCTTGAGGGCGGTAGGCGGCTGGTCGGCGCGCACCATGGCCGAGGACATGGACGTGACGTGGCGTCTCTATGCCAGGGGCGAGCGGGTGGTGTTCGCGCCGGAGGCTGTTTGCTATCCGGCCGAGCCGCATAATTTTCATTTCATGCGCAAGCAGTTGCTGCGCTGGTCGCACGGCTTCATCCAGAACGTCCGCCTGCACCGCTCGACCATCCTGGCCGATTCCTGGCTCGGCATGTTCGTGACGGTGGGCCTGTGGGACACGATCCTGGCGATCGTCGCCTATCTCGGCCTGTTCCCGATGCTGGCGGTGTTCTGGAGCCCGTGGATCCTGGCGGGATACGTGATCGATCTCCCTCTCATCGCCGTGCCGCTGCTGCTCGAGGCGAGCGCCAGGGGAGAGACGAGGAAGGCGCTCGCGGCGCTCCCCTCCATGGCGATGCTGCGGGTCGTCAACGCGGCGCTGTTCTGCGAGGCGCTCATCAAGGAATGCTTTCTCGGCATGTCGCTCACCCGTTACGAGAAAGGCCACTGACCATGTCGCCCGGCTTGCCAGGCTTGGCCATCAGCTATCTGCTCTACGCGATCCTCGGCCTG
>CAYVYD010000132.1:5796-7094 GCA_964454415.1 uncultured Hyphomicrobiaceae bacterium
GCGCGCCTCGACCCAGCGGGCGCCCTCGCCGCTCACCTCGCGCTTCCAGAAGGGCGCGCTGGTCTTGAGGTAGTCCATCAGGAACTCGGCCGCCTCGAAGGCGGCGTGACGGTGCGCCGAGGCGGTGATCACCAGAACGATCCTGTCGCCGGGCTCGAGCCGCCCGTAACGGTGGACGACGAGGCTCGCCGCGAGCGGCCAGCGCTCACGGGCCTCGGCCTCGATGCGCTCGAGCTCGGCTTCGGTCATGCCGGGGTAGTGCTCGAGCGTCATCTCCGTGATCTCGCGGCCGTCGGCCCGGTCGCGGACGGTACCGGTGAAGGTCACGATCGCCCCCAGATCCGTGCGCCCCGCCGTCAGCCGCTCGAGCTCGGCGCCGACGTCGAAGTCCTCGGCTTGCACGCGGATCATGGCGCTGTCATCCGCCGGTGACGGGCGGGAAGAAGGCGATTTCGCGCGCCTCGGCGATCGCCTGGTCGTGACCCACATGGGTCTGGTCGACGGCGGCGCGGACCACCTCGCCGCTGGCGAAGGCGGCGTCGAATTCGGGGCCGCGGGTCTTGAGCCATCCGATCAGATCGGCGACGGTCTCGACGCCCGGGGGAATCTCGACGCGCTCCTCCCCTATGCCGGTTTGCTCGCGGACCCAGGCGAAGTAAAGCAGCTTGACCGCCATCACCGCTCCTCCACGTCGAAGGCGTGGCGCAGCCCAGCGCGCAGATAGTCGTAGCCGGTGTAGAGGGTGAGCAGCGCCGAGACCCACAACAGCGTGAGGCCGGAGAGCGTCGTATAGGCGAACAGCTTGTTGCCGGCCGGATGCGACAGCAGGAAGGCGATGGCGACCATCTGCAGCGTCGTCTTGTACTTCGCCAATTGGGTGACCGGCACGCCGACCGAAAGCTCGCCCAGGAACTCGCGCAGGCCCGAGACCAGGATCTCGCGGCTCAAGATGATCACCGCCGCCCACAGCGACCAGCCGGCGATCGTCTGGTTGGCCGCCAGCATGAGGAGCGCGGCGGCCACCAGCAGCTTGTCGGCGATGGGGTCGAGCATGCGCCCGAGCGCGGAGTGCTGGGCCCAGGCGCGGGCGAAGTAGCCGTCGAGATAATCGGTGATGCCGGCGGCGACGAAGATGCCGACCGCCAGCCAACTGGCGAAGTCGCCCTGCATGAAGAAGCAGGCGACCAGCGCCGGAACGGCGGCGATCCGCCCGTAGGTCAGCAGGTTGGGGAGGCTCAGCGTCCGGTCCTCCCGTACGGTCCCGTCCCCTGTCGTGATTTGCTCCATGGGCTATTCAA
>CAYVYD010000133.1:0-7089 GCA_964454415.1 uncultured Hyphomicrobiaceae bacterium
GCAGGTGACGCCCTTGGCGAACATCTTGCTTTGCTTGAAGGGACCGTAATTGTAGGTCTCCTCCACGTCGCGCATTTGCCCGTCGGCGTGGTTCAGCATACGCTCGAGCGGCGTGACCCGATGGGTCTCGGAAAGCCACCTGCCCGGAACCCAATCCTCCGAGAAGACGCCGCGCCGCGCGTGGCAGAGCCCGCAGGTCTCGACCTCCTTGCGCAGCGCCGCCGCCGCGCCGCGCGCCGCGTTGCCGGTCTCCTCGTTGATCTTCCAGAGGGCGCCCTCCCGCTCGTCGAACCGCACCAGCAGCCCCTTGGCGGGGTCGCGATGCGAGCCGAAGGGCCACCACCCCTCGCCCTTACGCGCCCAGGCGACGTGCCGCGAGCCCTGGCCGTGACAGGTCTCGCAACCGACGTGGATTTCCGCCCAAGTGGTGGCGAAGCGGTCCTTGGCCGCGTCGTAATTCTTGCGCACGCCGGTCGAATGGCACTCGGCGCACATGAAGTTCCAATTCTGACCGGGCTTGGTCCAGTGCAGCACGTCGTCGTGGCCGATCTTCTCGCCCGGATAGAGATGGAACCAGCGCTGCCCGCCTTGCGTCGCGGGGCGGCTGTCCCAGGCGATCGAGAGCGCCTGCAGCCGGCCGTCGGGGAATTCGATCAGATATTGCTGCAGCGGCGAGAGACCGAAGGTGTATTTGACCTCGAAGGCCGCGAGCGCGCCGTCCGGTCCGTCGGTCTCGACGAAAAAGCTGCTCCCCTTGCGGAAGAAGCGCGAGCGCACCCCCTCATGGACGAAGCTCGCGTCGTCGAAATCGCCGAGCACGGTGTCCTCCCGCGCGTGCTCCATCGCGTGCCGGTGCTGCGAGGAGCGCCAAAGCTGGGCCTCGTCCTGGTGGCAACCGGCGCAGGTCTCGCTGCCGGCATATGCGGCGTTGACGGCCTGCTCGCCCGGCCCGGCGGCATCCCGGCGTTCGCCGCTCCCGAGCAAATGCCCGGCGAGGCCGGCGACCAGCACCAGCGCGGCGACGGCCGCGACGGCGGCGAGGGTCCGAAGGCGCCAGGCGTTGCCCGCCGCCGGGGGTGTCTTTTGCTGGCGGCGGGGCGCCTCCGAAGCCGGTCGCCCGCGGCCGCGGCGGACCGCTCGGCCGCGTCGAGATTTCGCCATGTGACTTCGCCCTCCCCAGACGCGCGCGCTTCCGTCTTCAGTCCGCCGCGCCTCAGGCAAAGGCCTGTTCGCGGGAGACATTGTCACTCGCCCCGCCGTGGTCATTATTGACCGACAGTCTCCGCGGCGCCATCAAAGCATGGTCCAGATCGGGAGAATGTCACGGCGCCAAAACTCGCGACACCGACGCCCGCTGCGGCTCGGCCGCGCGTTGCGCCGCGTCCGGCAAAGCCTTACCTATCGGCGGATAGGGGCGACGGACCGCCGGTCCGGCAGCAGACCCGATCAAACGCCGAACAGGACGGGGGAAGCGATGAGCGCCCGGTACGCCGATTACGACAGGTTGGAGATCGACTGGCCCGCGGACCGGATCCTGCGGATCACCTTCAACAATCCCGAAACCCACAATTCGGTCGATGCCGAGACCCACGGTCAACTGACCCGGATCTGGCGCGACATCGACGCCGACGAGTCGGTCTCGGCGGTGGTCGTGACTGGCGCGGGCCAAGCCTTCTCCGCCGGCGGCGACTTCGGCATGATCGAGGCGATGATGACGGACGAGCGGGCGCGGCTGGCCGGCTGGAAGGAGGCCAAGGACCTCGTCTACAACGTCGTCAACTGCAACAAGCCGATCGTCTCGGCCATCAACGGAGTGGCGGTCGGCGCCGGGCTGGTGGTGGGGCTGCTCGCCGACGTCTCGATCGCGGGCAAGAAGGCGCGCATCATCGACGGCCACACCAGGCTCGGCGTCGCGGCCGGCGACGTCGCCTGCATGATCTGGCCGCTGTTGTGCGGCATGGCGAAGGCCAAATACTATCTCTTGACCTGCCGGCCGCTCTCGGGTGAGGAGGCCGAGCGGATCGGCCTCGTCTCGCTCTGCGTCGACGACGAGGTGTTGCAGCAGACGACGCTGGAGGTGGCGGGCGAGCTCGCCGAGGGCGCGCCGAGCGCCATCCGCTGGACCAAATACGCCCTCAACAACTGGCTGCGCCTGGCCGGCCCCAGTTTCGACGCCTCGACCGCGCTAGAACTTCTGGGCTTCGCCGGCGATGAGGTGAAGGAGGGCTTGGCCTCCCACCGCGAGAAGCGCAAGCCGAATTTCCCCAAGGAAAGCCCCATTTGACGGGCGCCCGGCGGCGAACCGGTCTCGGGAGATGCGCCGGCATCGCCCTTCGCCCGTTTCGGGGCCGGATCGCACGCGCCAATCGCGAACCGGAATTGAGTCCATATGAAGAGGAAAGGCTCTAGCCATCGCGGCCTGTGAACCTGGGCGCGCGCTTCTCCAGGAAGGCGGCCACGCCCTCGGCGTAGTCGGGCGAGAAGCCGAGCCGGCGCTGGGCTGCGCGCTCGTGCTCGAGCTGCTCGTCGAGGCTGTTGGATGCCGCCGCCTCCATCGCCTGCCGCAGCGCCACATGGGCGAGCGTCGGCTCCCCCGCCAGCCGCCCGGCGAGCGCGCGGGCCTCGCCCATCAGTTCGCGATCATCGACCGCCCTCCAGATCATGCCCCAATCCTCCGCCTGCCCGGCGCCGACCGGCTCGGCCAGCATGGCTAGGGCCCGCGCCCGGGCCTCGCCGATCAGCCGCGGCAGCAGCCAGGTGCCGCCGCTGTCGGGGATCAGGCCGATCTTGGAGAAGGCGAAGATGAACTTGGCCGAGCGCGCGGCGAGCACGATGTCGCAATGCAGCGCCAGGCTCGCCCCCGCGCCCGCCGCCACGCCATTCACCGCACAAACGGTAGGCACCTTGGCGGCGCGCAACCGCT
Source organism: uncultured Hyphomicrobiaceae bacterium (assembly GCA_964454415.1). Classification (GTDB taxonomy): domain Bacteria; phylum Pseudomonadota; class Alphaproteobacteria; order Rhizobiales; family Methyloligellaceae; genus JAJFHN01. Next base: position 2,924 of record CAYVYD010000133.1, read on the forward strand.
TCACCAACGGGTTGAAGTGGGTGCCCAGCGACTCGCCCAGATCGACCCGCTCGCCGCCGGCAGCCGCTCTGCGGTCATTGAGGTCCTGTCCCGCGCAGAAACCGCGCCCGGCGCCCGTCAGCAGGATCGCCCGGCAAGTGGGGTCGCGCTCGATCTCGTCCAGCGCCGCGGCGAGTCCCGTGTGCATCGCCACGTCGAAGGCGTTGAGCCGCTCCGGCCGGTTGAGGGTGATGATCGCGACCCCGCCCTCCCGCTCGACCAGAACCGGTTGCCCGCTCCGCCGTTCCGATGCCATGCCCTCTCCCCTCTCCATCGACGGCTTCGCGCCAGAACCAGCCGCGTGCCCTCAAGCCTCCCGGTGTCCGCGCCGGAGCGTCATGGCGCGCCGCACGCGCTTTTCCGCCAGCGCGACGGCCGCCTCGCGCGGCCGGCAGCCGCGCTCCCGCGCCTCGGCGAGCACGCGCTCGGTGTTGTAGCGGATCTTCTCCTCGATGACGGCGAGCGCGCCCGACTGGGTACCGCCCCGATACTCGACCGCGCCGCAGATGACGCCGCCGGCATTGGCGACGAAATCGGGCACCGAGAGAATTCCGCGCTCGGCGAGCCTCACCTCTGCCTCGGCCGTGACCGGGATATTCGCCCCCTGCAGCATCAGCTTGCAGTCGAGACGGTCCACATTGTCGCCGGTGATGGCATCGGGCCGGGCGGCGGGGATCCAGATGTCGCAGGCAAGCCCCACCAGCTCTTCGGGCGTGATCTGCTTGGCGCGCCGGTAATCGCCGACGTGGCCGCCCTCCTCCTTGATCTTGGCGAGCGCCGCGAGGTCGATGCCGCTCTCGTCGGCGATGGCGCCGCGGGAATCGGAGACGCCCACCAGCACCGCGCCCTTCTCGCCCAGGAACCGCGCGGCATGCTTGCCGACCGCGCCGAAGCCCTGAACCACGATCCGCGCGCCCTCGAGATCGAGACCGCAGAAGGGCGCCGCCACCTCCGCCGCCACCGACAGCCCGAATCCGGTGACGCCGATCTCGTCGAGCGGAATCCCTCCGATCTCGCGCGGCAGGCCGACCGAGCGGCCGATCTCGTCCTTGATCCAGGCCATCGCCACCTCGTTGGTGCCCATGTCGGGCCCGGCGATGTAGTCGGTGAAATGGGCGATCGCGCAAGCGAAGGCGCGGATGATCTCCTCCTTGCGCGCGGGCTCCATGGCTGGATCGCCAATGATCACCGATTTCGCCCCGCCGTGGGGAAGCCCGGCGGCGGCGTTCTTGAAGGTCATGGCGCGGGCGAGCCGGACACACTCCTCGACGCTCACGTCGGGCGCCATGCGTGTGCCCCCGATCGCGGGGCCGGCGGCGACGTTGTCCACCACCAGAATGGCCTTCAGCCCCAATGCCGGCTTCCAGATGTGGATGATCTTGTCGGGCCCCAGCGCGTCGGCGAAGCCGAACATGTCCTCGCTCCTGGGCATCTCCTTTTGCATGGTCAGCGCTCCAGCTCCTGGATGACGGTCATCAGAAACCGAGTCGCCTCCGCACCCGTGACCGCGCGGTGATCGAAGGTGAGCGACAGCGGCAGCACCCTGACGGCGACGATCTCGCCCTCCTTCGACACCCGGGGCTCGGTGGTGATGCGCCCGGCGCCCAGGATCGCGACCTGGGGCGGCACCACGACGAGGGCGGCTTGGCGGCCGCCGATCATGCCGAAATTGGAAAGGGTGATGGTCTGGCCCAGCAGCTCGGCCGGTGGAATGCTGCGCGCCTCGACATCCCTCTTCATGGCCTCGAAGCCGTTGCGCAAATCCTTCTCGTCGCGGTTGCCGACGTCGCGCAGGACGGGCACGAATAGCCCCTCATCGGTATTGACGGCGATGCCGAGGTCGATTTTGTCGTGCACCAGGCGCGCCTGGCGGCCGCCGTCATACCAGGCGTTGAGCGCGGGCTCGGCCCGGCAGCCCGCGGCGATGGCGCGCACCAGGCGCATGGTGACGTCGGTATGCTCCGGCCAGGCGGCGATCACCGCCTCGTCGCTCACCGTCGTCGGCACGATCTCGGCATGGGCGCTCGCCATGTTGCGGGCCATGGTGCGCCGCGGGCCCTGCAGCGGCTGGAAGCCCTCCGCCAGCATCTCCGCTGATTGGCCTTCCAGATCGGCTATCGTGATGGCGCCTTCGGGACCGGTGCCGGAGACGGCGGCGAGGTCGATGCCGCGCTTGCGCGCGAGCGCGCGCACCGCTGGCGCCGCCTTGACGCGGGGAGCCGCGCCGGCGGTGCGAGGGGCGGCGGGTTTCTCGGACCTGGGCGCTTCCTTGGGCAAGTCGCCGACGACCGTCCCGGCGTCCGCCTTGGAGTCTTCCAGATCGAATTCGGCCAACGGGTCGCCGATCGCGATCACGTCGCCCGGCCCGCCGTGCAGCTCGGCGACCCGCCCCGACCAGGGGGCCGGAATCTCGACCACCGCCTTCTCGGTCTCGACCGAGAGCAACGGCTGGTCGGTCACCACCCGGTCGCCGGCCGAGACGTGCCAGGCGACGATTTCGGCGTCCTGCAGCCCCTCGCCGAGATCGGGCAAACGGAAGGTTCTCATGCGTAGGCCGCGCTTTCCCGGGCGGCGGCGACGATCCGCCCGACCGAAGGCATGTAGCGTTTCTCGAGCCGCGGCAGCGGCATCACCGTGTCGTAGCCCGTGACCCGGCGCACCGGGGCGAGCAGATCCATCAGCCCGGCCTCCGCGATGCGGGCGGCGATCTCGGCCCCGAAGCCTCCCGTATAGGGCGCCTCGTGCACGATGACGCAGCGCCCGGTCTTGCGGACCGAGGCGAGGATGGTCCCGGCATCGAGCGGTTTGAGCGTCTGCACGTCGATCACCTCGGCCTCGATCTCCTCCTCGGTGAGCTCGGTGGCGGCGGCGAGCGTCTCCACCGTCATCGCGCCCCAGGTGACGAGGGTGACGTCACCCCCTTCGCGCAGCAGAACGCATCGGTCGAGGGCGAGCGCCTCGCCGTCGTCCTCGACCTCCTCCTTGAAGGCCCGGTAGATCCGCTTGGGCTCGAGAAAGACCACCGGATCGGGATCGCGGATGGCGGCGAGCAGCAGCCCGTAGGCGCGGGCGGGCGAGGAGGGGATGACGACGCGCAGTCCCGGCGCGTGGGCGAACATCGCCTCAGCGCTTTCGGAGTGGTGCTCGGGCGCGCGGATGCCGCCGCCGAAGGGCGCCCTGATCACCAAGGGGCAGGTGATCCGCCCGCGCGTGCGGGTCCGCATCCGCGCGGCGTGGTTCACCAGCTGATCGATGGTCGGATAGATGAAGCCCATGAACTGGATCTCGCCCACCGGGCGGAAGCCCTGGGCCGCGAGGCCGACCGACATGCCGGCGATGACCGTCTCGGCGAGCGGGGTGTCGCGCACCCGGTCCTTGCCGAAGCGGTCGATCAGGCCGGCGGTGGCGCGGAACACGCCGCCGTCGACGCCCACATCCTCGCCCAGCACCAGGACGGCCTCGTCGTCGCTCATCGCGCGCGCGAGCGCCAGCGTCACCGCTTCGAGCAGGCTGATCTCACTCATGGTCCTCCTCCGCGGGCTCATTGATGGCCGCCTCGCGCTGCGCCTCGAGATCACTTGGAAGCTTGGCGAAGAGATTGTCGAACATCGTCTCGACCGGTTGCGGCGCGGTCGCCAGATAGGCCTCCACCGCCGCCTCGACCCGCTCCGTGCAATCGGTCCGCAAAGCCTCCTCCTCCGCCTTGGTCCAAACCCCCTGATCGGCGAGGTAGCGCCGCAGGCGCGCGACCGGCTCCTCCTTCCAGCGGGCGGAGACCTCGGCGTCCTCGCGGTAGCGGTGGGCGTCGTCGGCTGTGGTGTGGTCGGAGAGCCGGTATGTCAAGGCCTCGATGAGGCTGGGCCCCTCGCCGGCGCGGGCTCTCGCGATGGCGCGCTCCGTCGCGTCGCGCACCGCGATCACGTCGTTGCCGTCCACCTGCTCGCCCGGCATTCCGGCGGCGATCGCCTTCTGGGCAAGGGTCTGGGCCGCGGTCTGCTCGGCCCGGCGGACCGAGATCGCCCATTGGTTGTTGCTGATGACGAAAACGGCAGGCACGCGCCACACGGCGGCCGTGTTGATCGCCTCGTAGAAGTCGCCCTTCGAGGTGGCGCCGTCGCCGCCGACCG
>CAYVYD010000134.1:0-2914 GCA_964454415.1 uncultured Hyphomicrobiaceae bacterium
GGCGGCCGGGTCCGGCGACCACTGGATGATGTCGATCTTCTCGCCCTGCAGCTCGTTGACCACCGCCTGCACCCGGCTGCCCCGCATACCGACGCAGGCGCCGACCGGATCGATGGCGCTGTCGTTCGAGATCACCGCGATCTTGGCGCGGCTGCCGGGATCCCGCGCCACCGCCCTGATCTCGACGATGCCGTCATAGATTTCCGGCACCTCCTGGGCGAACAGCTTGGCCATGAATTCGGGGTGGGTGCGCGAGAGAAAGATCTGCGGCCCGCGCTGCTCGCGCCGCACGTCGTAGATATAGGCGCGGATGCGGTCGCCGTAGCGGAAGTTTTCCCGCGGCAGCGTATCGTCGCGGCGCACGATCGCTTCGGCGCGCCCCAGATCGACGATGACGTTGCCGTACTCCACCCGCTTGACGATGCCGTTCACGATTTCGGCGATGCGGTGCTTGTATTCCTCATATTGGCGCTCTCGCTCGGCCTCGCGGACCTTCTGCACGATCACCTGCTTGGCGTTCTGCGCCGCGACCCGGCCGAAATCGAGCGGCGGCAGGGGCTCGGCGATGTAGTCGCCGACCCGCGCGGCGGGATTGCGCCTCTTCGCTTCCTTGAGCGAGATCTGGGTCGCTTCCGAGTCGACGCCATCCACCACCTCGAGCAGTCGCGAGAGCCGGATATCGCCGGTGTCGGGATCGATTTCGGCGCGAATTTCGTTCTCGCTCCCATAGCGCGACTTGGCGGCCTTCTGGATCGCGTCTTCCATCGCCGTGATCACGATTTCGCGCTCGATCGATTTCTCCCGCGCCACCGCGTCGGCGATTTGCAGCAGTTCCAGTCTATTCGCGCTAACGCCAGCTTGTGCCATTGCACATCTCCAAATTGCGGTCCCCGCACGGCCTTGCGCCGCCGGACCCGTATCAAAATTCAACTCTTGGCCGCCGCCCGCAGCAGATCGTCGCTCAGCACCAGCTTCGCTTCGGCGATCAGCGACAGCGGAAATCCCATGACGACCGGCTCGCTGTCGCCTTCGAGCGCCACGCGGAGCCGCACCTCGCCCTCTTCGAAGCCCTCGATTTCGCCGCGGAAGCGCTTGCGCCCATCGACGAGTTCCTTCAATTCGATCTTCACCTCCTGGCCGCTCCAGGCCGCGAAATCGCGCGGCCGCACCAAGGGGCGGTCGACGCCGGGTGACGAAATCTCCAGCCGGTAGCCGCCCGGAAACGGGTCGTAAGCGTCGAGCAGCGGCGAGAGCCGGCGCGAGACGGCCGCGCAATCCTCGACGCCGATCTGGCCGCCCGGGCGCTCGATCATGACCTGCACCGTGCCGCCGTCGCGGCCCGAAACCTTCACCCGCACCAGCGAAAAGCCGAGCTCCTCGACCACCGGTTCCACCAGCCGCGCGAGCTCGCCCGCCTTGCCGGGTTCCTCGCTGAACCGCCTGTCCATGTCCACTTCGCTCACTGCCACGGACCCGTCGCCTCGTCCGAGCCGGGCCTCGCCGCGGCCCAGAAAAACAAAAAGAGCGGACCGGGGGGTCCACTCCTGATCAGTTACCAACCATGAGTACTCCTAATATAGCCCAGTTTCTTGCACGTTCAAGGCGAGTCTGCGCCCAGCCGAAGTCTGGGTTAAAGGCGCCGGAAGACGAGAAAATAGGGTCGCCTTCCCTGGGCGCGCGCCTTTTCCTCATACCGCGTGGCGGGCCAGTCCGCGCGCCGCTCGCGCCAATCGGCCGGCCGCCTCGCGGTCCATTCGAAGCCGCCGTGCCGGCTCGCCGCGCCCAGCATGGCGGCGGCGTAATCGGGATCGTCGCTCGCCAGGCGCAGTTCGCCGCCCGCCCGCAGCACCCGGGCGATCTGGTCCAGCGTCTCGGCCGCGATGAGCCGCCGGCGCCGGTGGCGCTTCTTGGGCCAGGGATCGGGAAACAGCACGAAGACGCGGCCGAGCGAGGCGGCGGGCAGCCAGGCGAGCACGTCGCGGCCGTCATCGCCGTGAAGCCGCAGATTGGCGAGCTTAGCCTCCTCGATTTCGGCGAGCATCGCGGCCAGCCCGTTGACGAAGGGTTCGCAGCCGATGAAGCCGATATCGCGGTTGCGGGCCGCCTGCCAGGCGAGATGCTCGCCGGCGCCGAAGCCGATCTCGAGCCAGACGTCGCGAACGGGGGGATCGAACAACGCCGTGAGCGGGCCGGGCGCCGGGCTAGCGAGATCGACCGCGAGCCGCGGCAGCAGCGTCTCCAGCAGCCGTTCCCGGCGCGCGCTCAAGCGATGGCCCTTGCGCCGGCCGTAGAACCGGCGCGCGGCGGAGGAAGCCCGATCGGCCATGGTTTCCGGTTCGTCTGGCATTCCGGCACCTGCGGCGGACCCACCGCCCGCGCCGATTAGCTGAGCGCCGCCTTGATCGGCTCGACCAGATCGAGCCGTTCCCAGGAAAAACCGCCGTCATTGTCAGGCATGCGGCCGAAATGGCCGTAAGCCGACGTGCGCTCGTAGATCGGCCGCGACAGGTTCAAATGCTCGCGGATGCCGCGCGGCGAGAGGTCCACCACCTCGGCGATCGCCTTCTCCAGCTTGGCCTCGTCGACGCTGCCCGTGCCGTGCAGATCGGCGTAGATCGAGAGCGGCTTGGAGACGCCGATGGCGTAGGCGACCTGGAGGGTGCATTTTTCCGCGATGCCTGCTGCCACCACGTTCTTGGCGACGTAGCGCGCGGCGTAAGCCGCCGAGCGGTCGACCTTGGTGGGGTCCTTGCCCGAGAAGGCGCCGCCGCCATGCGGCGCCATGCCGCCATAGGTGTCGACGATGATCTTACGGCCCGTCAGGCCGGCGTCGCCGTCCGGCCCGCCGATCACGAAGCGCCCCGTCGGATTGACGTAGAAGTCCTCCTCCGGGCACATCCAGCCCTCCGGCAGC
>CAYVYD010000134.1:3014-7068 GCA_964454415.1 uncultured Hyphomicrobiaceae bacterium
CCCCGTCGGATTGACGTAGAAGTCCTCCTCCGGGCACATCCAGCCCTCCGGCAGCGCCTCCTCGACGAACCCGCGCACGATCTCCCGGACCTCGTCCTGATCCGCCTCGGCGCTGTGCTGCGTCGAGACCACGACGGAGGCGGCCTTCACCGGCTTGCCGTGCTTATAGAGGAGTGTGACCTGGCTCTTCGAATCGGGGCCAAGCACGTCGACGGTGCCGGCGTGCCGCGCCTTCGCCATTTCGTGCAGGATGCGGTGGGCGTAGTAGATCGGCGCCGGCATGAAATTGTCGGTGTCGCTGCAGGCGAAGCCGAACATGATTCCCTGATCGCCCGCGCCCTCGTCCTTGTTGCCCGAGGCGTCGACCCCCTGGGCGATGTCGGCCGACTGCTCGTGCAGATAGATGTTGATCTCGGCTTTCTTCCAATGGAAGCCTTCCTGCTCGTAGCCGACCTCCCGGATACAGCGGCGCACCGTCTCCTCCATCACCTCGTGGGTGATCTCGCCGGGACCCCGCACCTCGCCCGCCAGGATCACCCGGTTGGTGGTTGCCAGCGTCTCGGCCGCCACCCGCGAATACGGGTCTGCCGCGAGATACAGATCGACGATGGCGTCGGAGATACGGTCGCAAAGCTTATCGGGATGCCCTTCTGACACCGACTCACTCGTGAACAGAAACGATTCGCGAGACACAGGCCCCTCTTGGATTTCGCCGCAGGCGCGAAGACCGGGCGGTTCTTGCAAGCTTTCCCGAACGCGTCAAGCCTGTGCCGTCTCGGCGGTCAAACGGTGCTGTCGCTGGTGGCCGAGCTCGAGAGAGAGCGCATGAGCTCGACGATGGAGCGCCTGATCTTGGCGTCCGATATCTGAATGAAGGCGCGGTTGAGCTCGAGCCCCTCGCGCGAATTGAGAAAATCGTAGATCACGGCGTCTTCCTCCGAGCCCGGCGGCGTTGCCGGCGGCTGGCCGCCGTCCACCGGCGCGCCCTGAAAGAAGAACTGGATCGGAACGTCGAGCACGCGCGAGAGCTGGAACAGGCGGCTGGCGCCGATTCGGTTGACGCCCTTTTCGTATTTCTGAATTTGTTGAAAAGTAAGGCCGATTTCATCGCCAAGCTTTTCTTGGCTCATGCCGATCATCAACCGTCTCAACCGAACACGGCCGCCGACATAGACGTCAATTGGATTGGGTTTCTTGTCGCTTGCCATGGTCCGAGACCGCAATCGATCGTGTTAAACTTGCCGCATCTCTTTAAAATTCCGCGCTGCATCAGGCCCAAAGCTTTTGCCGCGCCCTGTTTCTTTTCTAGGAGCATGTCGGACGGGGGTCAAGCGCGCGCCATGCCCATTTTCATTACATTTGCGCAAACATTTTCCCCTGCCGCGAGCACGCTTTCGGGTCCGGCCGCCGCGTCGCCGAATTCACCGCCCGATCCGGCCGCGGCGCGGGGTTCCCCCGGCGAGCGCGAGCCAGACGAGCCCCAAGGCGATCAGCATGGCGGCCTCGATGGCGCCGCCCCATTTGGCGAAGGGCGTAGGCGCGATCGCCGCCGGCAAATCCGCATCCAGCACGCCCTGGGTGTTGAGGTCGAGCCGGGCCGTGACGCGGCCATAGGGGTCGATCACGCCCGATATGCCCGAATTGGCCACCCGCATCACCGGCAGCCCCTGCTCGACCGCGCGCACGCGGGCCTGGTGGAAATGCTGGTAGGGCCCGCTGCTGTCTCCGAACCAGGCGTCGTTGGTCAGGTTGAGCAGCCAGCCGGGCGTCCCGTCCTCGCCCCTGACCCAGTGGGGAAAGATGATTTCGTAGCAGATCAGCGGACTGAAGGGCGGCGCGCCCGGGGGGTGCATGAGCGCGTGCGCCGTGCCCGCCGCGAACCCGCCCCGCAACCGCGTGAGCTGTTCCAGTCCGATCGCCTCGAGCAGACCCTGAAAGGGAAGAAACTCGCCGAAGGGCACCAGGCGCACCTTGTCGTAGGTGTCGAGAATGCGGGCCTCGCCGTCCATCAACAGGATCGAGTTGTAGATCTGCCGTTCCCGCGCCCCGCCATAGTCGCCATCGCCGCGCGCCGCGCCGATGATGAAGGTGGTGTTGGGCGGCAACATCTCCGCCAGCATGGCGAGCGCTTCCGGCGTGTCGGCGAGCAGGAAGGGAACGGAGGATTCGGGCCAGATCAGATGGCTGATTCCGGCCAGCCCGCCTGGCGCGCGGCCGTCACCCCCGGCGCTGAGGCGCATCAGCGTGCGGAACACGTTGACGCGGTTCGACATCAGCCATTTCTCCTTTTGCGGAATGTTGGGCTGGACGAGCCGCAGCCGCACGCCCGCCACGTTGCCCGGCGCAGCGGCGCCCAACCGCCACGCGCCCCAGGCGGCGGCGGCGGCGAGCAGCACCAGCGCCGCGGCGGGCAAGGCGAGGCGCGCGCGCCAGCTCTTGGAACGCATGGGCTCCGGCGCCCAGATAGAGGCCGGCGAGGAGAAGATCAGCACGGCGAGCGGCGTCAGCCCGTAGGCGCCGAGCACCGATGAGGCCTGCAGCATGGTGTGGTCGGTGGCGAGCGCGTAGCCGACCGCGTTCCAGGGAAAGCCCGTCAACAGGTGTCCGCGCGCGATCTCCCCCGCCATGAAGGCGATGGCGAGAGCCACCAGCCGCGCCGCGCCCGGCCGCCACAGGCAGGAGGCGAACGCCGCCGCGCCGGCGTAGAACAGCGCCAGCCCCGCCGGCAACAGCGCCACCGCGAAGGGCAGCAGCCAGCCGAAGCGCTCGGCCTCTACCAGGAACGCCGCGCCGACCCAATAGAGGCCGGCCAGGAAATAGCCGAATCCGAACGCCCAGCCCGTCAGCGCCGCACGGCCCGCCGTCCACTGCCTGTTTTCGGCCTGGCAGCCGTCGATCAGCCAAACCAGGATCGGAAATGTGAGGAACAGTACGGGGGTCGCGAAAAAGGGCGCCAACGCCAGCACCGAGAGCGCGCCCGCCGCCGCCGCCGCGCCCGCCCGGCGCCAGCCCGTGAGCGCGCCGATATGGGTGGCGATCGCCGAGACCGGCGCTTCCCCCCAGCGCCCGGCCCCGCCGCCGCGGGCGCGCGAACAGGTCACGCGCCGTCGCCGGGGGCCGCTCCTGGACCTGGCTCTTCGCGGTCCTTCTGGTGGATTCGGAGCTTCTTGATGCGGCGGGGATCGGCGTCCAGCACTTCGAATTCGATGCCGTTCACATGCGGCACGATCTCGCCGCGTACCGGCACCCGCCCCAACAGCGTGAATACCAGACCGCCCAGCGTATCGACGTCGTCGTCGCGTTGGTCGGGCAGGATCTTCTTGCCCAGAAACTCCTCCAACTGCTCGATCGGCGCGCGTGCGTCGGCGATCAGGCCAAGCGTCTCCTCCTCGCGGATCAGCGGTGCGCCATTGACGTCGTGCTCGTCCTCGATATCGCCGACGATCTCCTCCACCAGATCCTCAATCGAGACGAGGCCGTCGGTGCCGCCATATTCGTCGACCACCAGCGCCAGGTGAATGCGCGTCGTCTGCATGCGCAGCAGCAGGTCGACGACCGACATGGACGGCGGCACGAACAGCACCTCGCGGCCGATATTGGCCTTGGCGAGCGGCAATGAGAGATCCACCGTCTCCAGCTTGACCGCGTCCGGCTTGCCCGCGCCCGGCTTGCCCGCGCCCTTGCGGGGCGTCCCCGCCGACTTGGCGATGATCCAGGACATCAGGTCCTTGACGTGCACCATGCCGCGCGGATCGTCCAAGGTGTCGTTGTAGAAGGGAAGGCGCGAGTGGCCCGCCTCCTGGAAGACGCGCAGCAATTCGGCGAGCTGGGTGTGCTGATCGACGGCGATGATGTCGGCGCGCGGCACCATCACGTCCTCGACCCGCAGCGCGCCGAAGCGCAGGATGTTGCGCAGCATGGCGCGTTCCTGCGGCGAGAAGCACGTCGCGGCGTCCCGCTCGTTCTGCAGCGCCTCGGCTATGACGCCGCGCAGATCAGGCGTCTCGGAGAGGCCGAGCCTGGCCTTCAACCGCTCGATCAGCGTCGGTTCGTC
>CAYVYD010000135.1:0-6988 GCA_964454415.1 uncultured Hyphomicrobiaceae bacterium
GCGTGCGAAGGCATCCGGCCACTCCTCGAGGCGGGGCTTATCAGAATTATGCCGTTTGGCGGATTTGCCTTGACCCTGCGCGGCCAGCTGGTGCTGGCAGGCCAACGCGCAAGAAGCCTCAGACGCCGCGGCAGGTTCGCGCGGCTGCTCCGGCGGTTAAGACGCCGCGTGCCGGATTAGGTACCCATCTCGATATTTTCTGGACCCGACGGTCGACGATCGGCTGTGATGCATCCGTTACGGCCGAGCGATGGGTGCGATTGGAGGAAAAGAGGCGGAGCAGAGGCCTGCCGGCGTGCCAGGCACGCTCGCCGAGGCGCTGAGTTTCGTCGAGTCCGGCGGAATGCGGGCGCCCCGGCGCGACCGCGTCAGGAAGGCGGTCGGCGCCCTGTGCCGCGCCATGGGATGTGAGCCCCAGGACATCGGGACGGACGCGCCGTCCCTCAGGGCGGCGTTCGATTCGATCAATCCCAGGGCGCACGGCATCGACGGCATCAGCCTCCATGGGCACAGGGTAAGCTTGGCGACCGCCTTGACCCGTCTGGGCGCGATCGATGCCGTCGAGGTCAACCGCGCCCGCGCCCATCCCGATTGGAGACCCCTGATGACGGCGCTCAGGCCGCACAAATACCTGCTGTCGGTGCTCACGCCCTTCGCCAATTGGTGCGCGGCAAACAATGTAGCCCCGGCCGAGGTCGACAGCCGCACGGTCGAGACCTTTGTCCACTGGCTGCGGGAGCGGACAATTCATTCCTGCCGCCCCGACCTCGAGCGCCGGCTGCCAGGGGTGTGGAACAAGGCGGGTCGCCGGATCGAGGCGTGGCCACGGCAACAGCTCGAAGTCGACGCCGACTGGGTTCGGCGGCCGTTGCCGGATTGGTCGCATCTGAGTCCCGGGTTTCGCGATGACCTCAAACACTATTTGGAATTTCGGGCCGCACCCGGCCTCCGCGACAACCCCTCGAGAGCGCCCCTCACGCCGCTTTCCAAGACGTCATTGCGCACGCATTTCGTCTATTTGCGGCGCGCCGCCTCCATCCTGGTTCGCCATGGCTATAGGCCCGGCGACATCGCGTCGTTGGCCGACCTGCTCGAGCCCGCCGCCTTCCGAACCGTGCTGCGTCATTTTCATGCGAAGGCTAGGGATGGGCCGAGCCCCTATGCCAAACAAGTTGCCAATATTCTCCTGCAGGCTGCCCGCTATCACGCCGGCATTTCCCCCGAGCGTTTGACCCAACTGGAGCACATGGCGGCTAAGCTGCCCACGCCAAGGCAGGAGCTCACGGCCCAAAGCCGAACGGTCCTGCGGCGGCTCGAATCGCCGCGGTTGCGGCGCAAGCTGTTGGGTCTGCCCGAAGCGCTGATGGAGGCCGTCAAGGAGGAGCTCGGCGGCGGCAAATTGCGCTATGTCGACGCGCAGATCGCGGTCGCCATCGACATGCTGCTGGTGGCGCCGCTGACCGCGAGCCTGTTGGCCGCGCTCAATTGGCGGCGACATTTCCGCGAAGCGGATGACGGCTCGGGCCGGCTCACCATTCGGATCGATCCCGACGCGGAACGCGCCAACCGCAAGACCCTGATCTACGAGCTTCCCGGCGAGGTCTCCGATCGGGTTCGCTGGTACAGAAGCCACGTTCTGCCGAAGCTCCATGCCGACGGCGACGGCAATCTGTTCGTCCTTGCCGGCGGCGCTCCGAAGGCGCGCGCGACGCTGTTGCTGCAGCTCCGCCAGGTGATCGAGGCCCATATGGGGTTCAACATCACGACGACCCAATTCAGGCATTTCGCCGCCAACCTTCTCCTCGAGCGGAACCCGGAAGATTTCGAGAGCCTGAGGGCGCTGCTCGGCTACGCCGGCAGGACGACGGTGCTCAGATATGCCGAGCTCGCGCGCCGCGTCGCCGGCCGCGAATACAGCGACTTTGTGGTGCGCAAGCGGGATCATACCAAGGCCGAGGCGCTTCGAACCGCCGGATCAATGACATGAAACAACTACCGCTCGACGCGTGGCCCCAGCAGGATCGGGAGGCCTTCGAAAGGATCTTTACGGGCGGCGACATCTTCGGCGCGGAGAGGGGAGCCGGGGCGCATTTACGCCACGACACCAGAGAGGCGATCCGGCAGGGCTACCGGCGGTGGCTCGGGTTTCTGCGCGCGCGAAGCCTGCTCGATCCGGCAAGCGAACCGGCGGGGCGCATTACAAGGAGGCTCGTACTCGCATACGCGGACGAGCTCGAGGCGCAGGTGCGTGCGATGACGGTCTTCAACTACCTTCGAAACCTGCACTACGCCGCACGCCTCATCGCGCCCGCGCGCGACTGGACCTGGTTCCATCCCTTGGAGCGGAGTTTCGCCAAGCGGGTGCGGCCCATCGACCGATACGACCGGCTGGTGCCGGCCTGGGAGCTCCTGGATCATGGCATCGATCTCATGGGGGAGGCGGTTGACCGGCCACAATTGTCTTACAAGCGAAGCGAGGTTCAGTACCGGGACGGCCTCGTTCTCGCGCTCCTCAGCGTTTGGCCGATCAGGGCGCGAAGCTTGGCTTCGATGACGGCCGGCCGCCACATCGAAGTCATCGACGACGACATCAATCTTTTGCTTTACCCCGACGACACCAAATCACGGCGGTTCGAGTGTTTCCGGCTGCCGCAGCTGCTCAATCCGTTTCTCAAACGCTACCTCGCCGACATCCGCCCAGCCCTGCTCGGCAATGTTCCGCACGATGGCCTTTGGCCCGCCCGGGAGGGCATGCCGCTCACGCGGATGGGGTTCTACCGCATGGTTCGGGGCCGGGCGTTTGCGAAATTCGGCAAGCGGATGTGCCTTCACGACATTCGCCGGTCGGCCTCCACCTTCCTGGCGATGGAGACACCCGACAAGGCGTGGATCGCGCAGGCCGCGCTGCAACACACGTCCCCCGCCATCTCCGATACGCGCTATAACCTCGCGCGCTCCATCGGCGCGAGCCGGCGGTACTGCGCGCTCATCCAGGATCTGCGGCGTGAGCTTGCGGCAGACCAACAACCAGTATCGACCAAGCCAAAGACGCCGCAAAAGCGTGGTGCAAATGAATCCGAAGGCGAGGGCGCCGCATTGGCGGGTACGACACTGCATCTTGAGGCCGCATTTCGAACCTCGCGCCTCGCGGATGCCCTCGGCGACGGCGCCCCAATCGATCTCCAGTGCCTCAATTGCGGGTACGCCTGCCGGATCGCGCCCGCCCAGATCGATCTGCCTCCCGAAACGCCCCTGGCCGAAATCGGCGCAAGCTTTCGATGCCCCGATTGCTTGGGCCGCAGCATTCGCACCGAAGCATTGGCACTGAGCTGGGGCGGCAATAGGTGAAGAATTGCCCCCTTGTCGGCCTGCCGGCAGCAATGCTCGGTCTATCAACCCAGTTGACGGTGGCCGGGAGCACAACCGATCACATTCGTTTTGAACCGAAGGGCCGATCAGCAACTACTATTTGCCGCCTTGCGAGCTTCGGTACGCCAAGCCACTATCGAGGCCATGTTCAAACGGCGTTCCCTCGACGTCTATTCGGCAACGCCTAGCTCGGGCCGGGTCAAGGTTGACGGCTTTGAATTGTCATCGCTTGAAGCGGGGCATTTCGCGGCCGCTGAATTTTGCCGTCCGCGACTGGAGCTCTTCCGGCGGCGCCTCGCCGAGGGCTTCGCGGCCCACGGTCTTCTGACCTCGGACGGCAAGCTTGCCTGCTACATGTGGCTGAGCTTCGCGGATGACTTGGGCTGGGCCCCATGGGCGCTGGGCGCAAGAATCGTTCTGCCGGCGATGTCGGGTTACATTTTCGACTGCAAAACCGCGCCCAAGCATCGCAACAAGGGTCTCTATACGGCCGCACTTAAACACGCGCGATGGCTGAGCCATAAGGCACATTGCAAGAAGGTGCTCATCGATGTTGAGCCGAATAATGCGCCCGCTGTCAGGGCAATAACAGCTGCTGGATTTGAGAAAGTGGGGGCAACCGAGGTCACGCGTTTCGGCCCTGTTTTCTTAACAACGCGCGGACAGGATTCTCACCTTGGGTGGAAGCGTGCCGATTATGTGTTCTAAGCACGGTAGGCGGTGCTAGTTCTGAGCGCGGCCACGTCTGAACAGCGACTGTGTTGTGCCCGCCGAAGGGCTGGATTCAACACTGCCCCGGGGCAGAACGTGTTCATGGCTGCACCATCCCCAGATATCTGGGTCTGCCTTTCACATTCTTCGGAACGACCAGAGGGGCGGATTCTCCAGCTCTGACTGGCCCAGATTCGGGGGAACTCCAACTCCAACTCCAGTCCTGCCCCTTCCCGCGCCAACCAGTATGCCTCTGTCCTGAAGCAGCTGTTGGTACCGCTGGTCGGTCAATTGCCCCTCCGCCTCCAGCATGTTCATGAGCCTAGGGCGTGTGGACAGTTATCTGATCCATAGGGCGATGGCTGCGATTGTGACGACGGCGAGGTAGTGCCTTGCGGTCTTTTCGAAGCGGGTGGCGACGCGTCGGAACTGCTGGAGCTTTGAGAAGCAGCACTCGATCAGATGCCGCTGGGCGTAGAGGTGCTTGTGGAGCGGATATGTGCGGGCACGGGAGGGATTGTTGGGGATCACCGGCACGGCGCCCTTTTGGGCGATCGCCTCGCGCAGGCGGTCGCTGTCATAGGCGGCATCGGTCATGACGACCTCGGCGGGCAAGCCCTCGATCAGGGCGCCGGCCTGAGGGGCGTCGCCTTTCTGGCCTGCGGTGAGCGCGAAGCGCACCGGACAGCCCAGACCGCGCACGGCCATGTGGATCTTGGTGCTCAGCCCACCACGGGAGCGGCCGAGGGCCTGATCTTCAGACCCCCCTTTTTGGCCCCCGCAGCGTGCTGGTGGGCGCGAACGATGGTGGAATCGATAATCAGGTACTCGAAGTCCGGGTCGTCCGACATCGCCGCGAAGATACGCCACCACAAGCCCTTGTGGCTCCAGCGGCTGAAGCGGCGGAAAACGCTGTTCCATCCGCCGAAGACCTCCGGCAGGTCGCGCCAGGGCGAACCCGTCCGCGCGATCCACAGCACCGCCTCGACGAACATCCGATTGTTCCGACCCGACGAGCCGCGCGTGCGCTCGTCACCGATGATGTGAGGCGAAATCCGCTCCCACTGATCGTCCCGCAGAACCAGACGGTCCAAAACACCCATCGCTGCCTCCCAAAAAGCAGCGGTGAATCTGATTTGCTCAGGATTGGGAATCCCAAGAGTCCACGAGACCTAGGATCATGTCCCGTCCGATCACCTGCCGCGGCGGATCGATGACGTCCTTGACCTGAGCGGCGTTAGCCAGCGGCTAGACCCCTTATACGGCCCGATGGGCTGTAGGGCTTCGAGCCTCTCCTCCGCCGCCAATTTTTCAAATGGTTAGACGAGAAATCGACTTTCTTTGGCCCTCCAAAGGTTCTTCGATTTCGCCCAGTCGCCTCCGCGAGGCCCTGAACTTCGACAAAGTTGCGGCGGACAATCCCGCTGTCCACAGCATCGCAAGCATACATAATGGTTGCGCGCCATCGTGCAGTGCGACATTTTATTGTGCGCCGCAACAGATCGGGGAGTCCGATGTCTCGCCGAATTACCGCGCCGTTGAAGATTCTCGTCATCGACGAGAATCCAATCCGTGCCGCGATTCTGCATGAAGGTCTGCGTGAGGCCGGCCAACCGGACGTGACGATTGTCGATGAGACGACAGGTCTGGTGAACAAAATATTTAGCCTCGATCCCGACGTCATCATCATCGATCTGGAGAATCCAAGCCGCGACGTTCTGGAGCAGATGTTTCAGATGTCGCGGCTTATCAAGCGCCCCATCGCCATGTTCGTCGACAAGGCCGACGGGCACTCCATCGAAGCTTCGGTTCAGGCCGGCGTCTCTGCCTACATCGTCGATGGCCTGAAGAAGGAACGCGTGCTCCCGATCCTTGAGCTGACCGTCTCGCGCTTCAATGCTTTCGCGCGCCTTCAGACGGAGCTGGACGAAGCGAAGACGGCGCTGGAAAACCGCAAGCTGGTCGACCGCGCCAAGGGAATTCTGATGAACGCCAGACGGATCAGCGAGGACGAGGCCTACGAATTGATCCGCAAGGCGGCGATGAACCAAAACAAGCGCGTCGCCGATATCGCTCGCAGCATCGTTAGCGCTGCGGATCTGCTCGGTTGAGGGGGAGGCGGGGAAACAGGCATGACACGGAAGCGCGGCAACGGGTCTGGAGTGCTTGCCGAAATCCATGCCGGTTACATTCCACTTGTGGATTGCGCGGCACTCGTCGCCGCCCGGGAACTGGGTTTCGACCGCAGGCACGGCATCGATCTTCGGCTTCACCGGGAGGTGTCCTGGGCCAATATCCGCGACAAGGTGAATGTCGGCGTCCTTGACTGCGCCCACATGCTGGCGCCGATGCCGATCGCCTCCAGCCTCGGCATCGGCCATGTCAGGGAGCCCGTGATCGCGCCCATGGCGCTCGGATTGAACGGCAACGCGATCACCGTCTCGCGCTCGCTCTTCACCCATATGGCGGACATCGATGGGGAGAATGCGCGGGCTGGCGGCATGGCGGCGGCATCAGCTCTGGCCAAGGTCGTCGCCGAGCGCCGCAAGAAGGGAGCGGAGCCATTGACGCTGGGCATGGTCTACCCCTTCTCCTGCCATAATTACGAATTGCGCTACTGGCTGGCGGCCGCCGGCATCGACCCGGATGTGGATCTGCGGCTCGTGGTGATCCCGCCGCCGCTGATGGCCGCCAGCCTGAGGGCCGGACAGATTCACGGCTTCTGCGTCGGCGAACCGTGGAACAGCCTTGCGGTCGAACAGGGCATTGGCCGCATCGTCGCGACCAAGACGGAGTTGTGGCGCAACAGCCCGGAAAAGGTTCTCGGCATGCGCCTGTCTTGGGCGGAAGCCAATCCGGACAGGTTAACCGCGTTGATCGGGGCGCTGGTGGATGCGGCGCGCTGGCT
>CAYVYD010000136.1:0-6962 GCA_964454415.1 uncultured Hyphomicrobiaceae bacterium
CAACCTTGCCAAGGTTGAAGTCGTGGGTTCGAATCCCATCGCCCGCTCCAGTTTTCACACATCGTCCATGCATGCCGCCGCCGGATGGGCGGGTGGCGGCAAACGCCTCACGTTTCCCGCCAGTCCCTGAACCTGTCGAGCAGGAACTCGACAACGCGCCGGGCGCGGGTAATGAGGAATTTGCGGCTCGGATAGATGATCCATGACGGGCGTCCCGGCATCCAGTAGGGCTTGAGCGTGGTGATGAGCGAGCCGTCCTCTAGCGCGTCGCCGAAGGCCGGCCGGTTCATGTAGGCGATGCCCGCGCCCCGGCGGCAGGCGACCAGGATCGTGCGCGCGTCGCTGGACCGCCACTGGCCCGAGACGGCCACCTCCTCTATGCCCTTGCTGGCGGCGAATTGCCAGCGCTCGTAGCCCGTCACCACCAGGCACTGGTGGTCGCGCAGGTCGCCGGGCGTCTCGGGGGTGCCGTGACGCTCGAAATAATCGGGGCTCGCGGCGGCGACGAGGCGATGGTCGGCGAGCTTGCGCGCCACCAGCGATGGTCCGGTCACCTCGCTCGCCGGCCGGATGGCGAAGTCGTAGCCCTCCTCGACGAAATTGGCGGGCAGCGTGCTGAAATCGATGTCGACGCTCAAGCGGGGATGCGCCTCGAGAAAGTCGGCGATCGCCGGCACCACGTAGGTTTCGGCGAAATTGCCGGCGAGCGAGATGCGCACGCGCCCCTCCAGCCCCGCCGTCTTGCCGGTGACGCGCAGGTTCTTTTCCTCGAGCTGCTCGATCATCTCGGCGCAGTATTGAAAGTATTCCGAGCCCGCGTCCGTCAGCCGCACCTGGCGTGTCGTGCGCGCGACCAGTTGCAGGCCGAGGCGCTCCTCCAGCGCCGAGACGCGCTTGCTCACCAGCGACGGCGAGACGCCGAGGCTCCGTGCGGCGTCCGTGAAGCTCTCGTTTCGCGCCACGGCGACGAACTCAAGCAGTCCTTCGAAGATATCCATTACCGATCTATAGGAAATAATCTTGTGAAAAATTAGCATATTATCGTTCCAATGCGAAGAACGCATCTTGCGGCCATAGCAAATGGAGAAGCGCCTCCGCGCCCTTGGAGAGGCGCCCAATCCAGGGAAAGGAGCTAAACGCTATGGTTAATTCGAGAATATATTCCGCAAAGAAAAAGCAAGACCACTGGAACGAGACCGTGAAAATGATCGTCGTGGGCGCGTTGCTTTACGCTTGCGTCCTCTCCGTCTTCTTCTTCCATGTTGCCATGCACATGCCGGCCAATGGAAGCTTCTAGGCCGCACAAGAACTTCGACCGGCGGCGCGGCGCGCCGCGCCGCCGGTCGAACGCCTAGCACACTCCAGCTTTTTTTTCTAAAATTGCCGCGCCAGACCGCAGGTTCAATTTGATCCCCGAACCGGAAGCCCAATGCCGCGCGCGCCCGTCACCCAACAGCACATCGATGCCTACCGCGACGATGGCGTGGTGGTGGTCAGAAACGCGCTTTCGCCCGATTGGGTCGCCTTCATCGAGAACGCGCTCGACGAGCTGATGGCGAACCCCACCGGGATGGGGCTCGAATACGCTCACAAGGCGGGCTCGACGCGGTTCTTCGGCGATCAGTACATGTGGTTGAGCCGGACTGATTTCCGGCGCATCGCCTTCGAGAGCCCGATCGCCGGGATCGCCGGCGAGGTGATGGGCGCCCAGTCGGTGACGCTGTTCTTCGACCAGGTGCTCGTCAAGGAGCCGGGCGCGGTGGAGCCCACGCCCTGGCATCACGATCTCCCCTACTGGATGGTGCGCGGCGAGCAGATCTGCACCGTCTGGATCGCGCTCGATCCTATCGGCGTCGAGAACGGCGGCATGCAATATGTCAGGGGCTCGCACAAATCCGAGAACCTCTATTCGCCGATCTTTTTCGGCGACAGCGCCAACGACCGCACCTTTGACGAGACGCGCTACGACCCGTTCCCCGATATCGAAAAGCTTTACGGCGAGGACGACCTCGTGAGCTTCGCGCTCGAGCCGAGTGACGCCGCGATACACCACGCGCGCACTTACCACGGCGCCCGCGGAAATCTCTCGGCCCGGACGCGGCGGCGCGGCTACATGCTGCGAGTGCTCGGCGACAACGTCGTCTACGCGCCGGGGCCCGGACAGGCGAAGGTGGCGGTGCGGCCCGACCTGCCCGATGGCGCGCCGATGGGGGGCGAGAACTTTCCTGTCATTTGGGAGCGCCCGCGGGCGGCCTGATTCAAGTCTTGTAGTCCCGCGGCTCCAGACTCACCTCGAATTCGCTTCACACCCGCTCGAGCGCCGCCCTGGCGCGCTCGTCGGCGAGCGCGGCCGCGACGGGCTCGGCCCGCTCGCCGATGGAGAGCACGCCGTCCAGCACCGCCACCGCCGCGTCCCAGGCGCGCTGGTCGAGCGCCGCGGCGCGGGTGGCGGCGATCGCCGCGAGCTCGGCGGTGTAGACCGCCTGCCGGTTGGCAAGCGCCCGGGCGAGCGCCCGCTGGGCCGCCTGCAGCGCCTCGCGGGCGCGGTCGTGCCAGCAGCGGGTGGCGAGCGCGTCGATGGTGGCCGCCGCCGCCTCCAGGCCCTCGGCCCGGCGCAGCCAGGCCGCCGCCGTCGGCGCCCGCGCCTCGATGGCGATGGAAGCGAAGTCGCGCGCGGCGGCGAGCGCCAGGAAGCGGGCGCGCTCCAGCGCCACCTCGCGGGTGTCGCAGCTTCCCGCCAGCCGGCCCGCGAACGGGCGCAGCCGGTTCAAGGTACCGCCCTCGGGCATGGAATCGTTGAGCGTCAGGGTGAACTGGCCGATCACCGGGCAAAAGCTCTCCGGCAGGTCGGCGATGCTCAGCACCTCGCGGTAGGGGAAACCCGCCACCACCACCGCGGCCTCGTTGATGCAGGTGCCGCCGTCGGGTCCGGGGAATTCATGGCTGCCGTGCTTCAATTGCCAGTCCAGCAGGCCTTCCAGTCTGGAGATCGTCATGGGGGTACCGCCCTCCAATGCAGTCCGGCCGCGAGCCGGCCGGATCGGTTGAGAGTCGCGTCGTTTACATGGAGCAAGTCTAGCGCCAAGCCGCGCGTCTGTTAAGCGGGACGGACGCAGGAGGTGGCGTGGCCCCGCTCCGGGACGGAAACGCGCCGTCAAGGCGCTTCCGCGCCGGTGCGACCGGCGGTGCCGCGGCGCAGGACAGCCGGTCGAGATCGGTGCCGCGGACGGGATCGCCGCCCGCGAGCCCGCTTGCCTAGCCGCCGCACAGCCGCAGGGCGTCGTCGTGGAGCGCGCGGACGCCCTTGACCCGCAGCAGCCACTCCAAGGGAATGCCGTTTTCGGGCGCGAATCCGTACCGCGCGCCCAATGCCGCGCCCACCAGCAGGGAGCGGCCGCAATTATCCCCGCCCGCCCGCACATTGGCGCGAACGCCCTCGGCGTAGCTTCGCGCGTCCTTCAAGATCGCGAAGGAGAGCGGCACCGACATGGCGACCGGGCAGGCGCGGCCGAAGGTCTCCGCCGCCGCCTCGAGCGCGCCCTTGGGCCAAGCGAGCGCCTGGTCGAGCAAGGGGGCGAGCTCGCCGCCGGCCTCGGCTCTCCCCGCCTTGAGCGCCCGCCCCATGTCGCTTCCATTGAGCAGCGCCGCCACCACGTGAGCGGCGACCTGGCCCGCATTGACCGCGAGGTCGTTGTTGCTGGTCACCCGCACCATCGGCTCGACGCGGGCCGAAAGCGTCTTGGGCGAGGGGTCGGCGGCGGCCACGGCGGCGATGCTCCCCAGCGCCGGGATCTGGTCGTCGTCGGCGCCGCAGGCGAGCACCGGGCCGCCGCCGCCGGCGGCGATGTTGGCGAGCGTCCCCCTGGTCGCGTGGTCGATGTAGCCCGTATAGGCGCCGCCCGGTCCGAAATGGGCGGCGAAGCGGTCGCGGAAGGCGGCCGGATCCGGCTTGCCGCCCGCCGCCGCCATGGTGGCGAGCGCGATCTTCAGGTAACTGCCGTAATGGCTGAGGTCCCCCGCCGATTTGCCGGGGTGGTAGAAGCCGCTATAGGCGCCGGCGGCGTTCCTGAAGCGCTCGGGCGCAGGCTCGAGAAAGGCGACGTCGTCCTCTTGGTCGGCGATCTCGGCGAGCCGCGCCCCGTCATAGAGCCAATGCAGCGCCAGCGCGGCGGCGTCGGCGACGAAGACGCCCATCAGCGCGGCGATCCGTTTCGAGGTTTTCTCGTCCACTAGTGCCCCGGGCTTGCGGTCTGCCAGGGCGCGATTGTGCAATCTTTTCGGCCCGCGCGCGACCGGTTTTCGTATCCGGGCGGCGGATGGCGTTGCCTGGCGTCTGCGTCATGCCCGGTCGTGTACCGGGCATCCAATCGGGCGATTCGGTTCGACCTTCGGCGCCAGTGGTCGCCGCCCCATTGGACCCCCCGGAACGGGTCCGGGGGTGACGATCAAGGGGGGGGAAGGAATCAGGCCACATGACCTGCCCCGGGCAAGGCGAAGGCCGCGCGCCCGCGGCCTCACGCCGTGGAGCTGGGCCCGGGGGCGGGAACCGCGCCGTTGGCGGGAGCGCTCTGTCCGGCGAGCGGGGCGGGTCCGCCCGCGCCCGCCTCGGCCTCTGCCGCGGGCGGGCCGTTGATCGGCGCCGTGGCGCCCGCAGCCCGCCAGCGGTCGACCACGTCCTCCAGCAGGCCGGCGTCGCCGCCGCCTTCGCGCCATCGCTCGGTGAAGCGCGCGGTGCGGCTGCGCGGCATCGCGTCCTCGGGCAGGTCGTCGAAGCGCATCCGCTGGGGAAGGGTGACGCCGTCGCCGAACACCACCGCCTCGCGGGTGCCCATGGAGGGCAGGAAGTCGAGCAGGCTGGCGACCGAATCGGAGATCGCGGCGCGCACGATCTCCTGGTCGCGCTCGTTGGAGAGGCGCATCGCGAAGATCGTGCTGCACTGGGAGAGGATCGTGGGGTCGAGCTCGGCCGGGCGCTGGGAGACGACGGCGAGCGAAACGCCGTATTTGCGGCCCTCCTTGGCGACCCGGGCGATCGCCCGCCTGGTCGGATCGAAGCCCAGCGAAGGGTCGTTCGGCACGTAGCGGTGGGCCTCCTCGCAGACCAGCGTAACCGGCACCTTGCCGTCGCTCCACAGCGCGAAGTCGAAGGACATGCGGCAGATCACCGAGACCACCACATTGACCACTTCGGAGGGCACGCCCGTCAGCTCCAGAATGGCGATCGGCCTGCCGGCGACCGGCACCCGGAACAGGCGGCCGAGGATCTCGGCCATCCGGTCCTGGATCGTCAGATTGCCGAACATGAACTGGTAGCGCGGGTCCTGTGAGATGGTCTCGAGCCGGGTCTTGAGCTGGCGGTAGGGGGTGAGATCCTTGCGGTTCTCGAGCCGGCCCATGCGCTCGTCGATCATCGCCACCACGTCGGAGATGCGGTAGGGGACGGGGGTGTCGACGGTGAAGCCGCCGAAATCCTCCGCCCGGCGGCGCAGCATGTGGGGGGCCTCGCGGCCGCGGTTGGCGGCGTAGCTCGTCTTGGCGAGCAGGATCAGCTCGGAGAGGATCTCCAGCTCCGCCTCGCGCGCCGTCTGGCCGCGCATCAGCACCTCGACCAGCTCCTCGAAGGTCAGGAACCAGAACGGAAGCTGCAGGGTCTTGGGCGTGATCACCTCGGCCCGGCCGCCGAAGGAGGCGGCGTATTCGTTGTGCGGGTCGAGCAGCAGGATGTGGCCTTCCGGATTGTTTTTCAGGATGGCGCGCAGAATCAGCGCGACGCCGCAGGACTTGCCGGTGCCGGTGCTCCCCAGCACCGCGAAATGCTTGCCGAGCAGCTCGTTGACGTCGATCATCGCGGCGATCGACTGGTCCTGGCGCAACGAGCCCAGGCGCACCGCCGAGGCGCTGTTCCACAGATAGGCGCGCTCGAGCTGCTGGGTGGTCGCCCGGTAGGCGTGCTCGCCCAGCGTGGGGTAGACCGAGACGCCGCGCACGAACATGTCGCGGGCCTTGGAGAGCTCGCCCACCAGCTCGAGCTCGGCGATCCTCACCTCGCTCTCGCTGTCGCGCTGGGAGGGAACCGGCACGCTCAAGCCCGAGACCACGCCGAGCAGCACCGTGCGGGGGGTCTCGATGGTCAGCACCATGCCGAGCTCGGCGCCATGGGCGGCCCTGCCGGCGAAGCCGCTGTCCTGCTCCAGAAGCACCACCGCCTGCGAGCCGGAGACCGAGACGATGCGCCCGATCGGTTTCTCCGGTTCGGGCGCCGGCGGGGCGGTGGGCGTTTTCGCCTGTTTTGCCGTCTGGTCCATGGTCAATGCCGTTCGCTCATGCGGTTCGTTGCCGCAGCCGCCCGCCGCGCTCCGAGAAGGATCAGGCCGCCGCGGTCGCGGCCTCGGGGGGCGCGTTGTCCCGCGCTTGCTCGAGGATCACCACGGCGTCGGTGCCGGCGCCCTTTTCGCTGGCGATGTGCAGCCGGCCCCGCTGCAGCTCCACCAGGGCCTTGGCGATGGGCAGGCCCAATCCGATCCCGCCGTGGTCGCGGTTGAACCGGTTCTCCACCTGGCCGAAGGGCCGCTGCGCCGTCACCACCTCGTCGGGCGCCATGCCGGCGCCGTTGTCGGAGACGCTGATCATGTAGCGCCCGCCGCTCAGCGGCTTCGAGAACAGCGCCACGGCGCCGTCCTCGCCGCTGAAGGCGATCGCGTTCGCCAGCAACTTGGTGATCACCGTCTTGAGATGCGCCGCGTCCGCCCATACCGGGGTGTCGACGCCGTCGAACTTGGCAAGCACGCGCTTGCCGGTGCCGGCCGCGGCCGCCTCGGCCCAGTGGGCGCAGGAGCGCAGCAGCTCCTCGAGATAGACGGGCTCCAGCGAGACGTTGAACTTGCCGCCCTGGATCTTCGAGATGGTGATGACGTCGTTGAGGATGGCGAGCAAATCGTCGGCCGATTTGTGGATCAGGCCGG
>CAYVYD010000137.1:0-6928 GCA_964454415.1 uncultured Hyphomicrobiaceae bacterium
AATCCGCCGCGCTGGCCGGAGGTGGCGAAGATCGTCAAGACGATCCTCTACGCCTACAAGGAAGACGCGCGCGATTGGGAGCGCGTCGGCGAGTGGATCGACCGCATCGGCTGGCCCCGGTTCTTCGAGATAACGGGATTGGGCTTCACCAAGCATCATCTCGATACCTGGCATGGCGGTCGCAAATCGTTGAACGCCTCGGCCCACGTCTATTTTTAGACCCGAAATCGATCGTTCCGCGTGCTCGCCGGGGCGTGGCGGCACTGGCCCGGCCAGCGGACCGTGCAAGGGAGTGGCTTGTGAAGTTTAGTGTGGTGGTGAACGAGGGGCCTTACACGCACCAAGCCTCCGATTCAGCCTATCAATTCACCAAGGCCGCGTTGGACAAGGGGCACGAGATCTATCGCGTGTTCTTCTACCACGACGGCGTCAACAACGGCACGCGGCTCTCGGTGCCGCCGCAGGACGAGCGCAACATCCAGGTCAATTGGACCGAGCTGGCGCAGCGGCACGGCCTCGATCTGGTGGTATGCGTCGCCGCCGCGCAGCGCCGCGGCGTGCTCGACAAGAGCGAGGCCGAGCGCCACGGCAAGGACGCCGACAACATCGCGCCGGGATTCCGCATCTCGGGCCTCGGTCAGCTTATCGACGCGGGCATCGCCTCCGACCGGGTGGTGATCTTCGGCGATTAGGCCGGGGCATCCGGTGGAAAACAGGGAAAAGAGGGACCGGTAACGTGTCGTTGGAAGAAGCGGAAATCTCCCCGCCAAGCACGATCAAGAAGTTCTTGTACGTCAACCGCAAGGCGCCCTACGGGACCGTCTATGCGCTGGAGTCGCTCGAGGTGGTGCTGATCGGCGCCGCCTTCGATCAGGACGTCTCGGTCGCCTTCATCGACGACGGCGTCTTTCAGATCGTCAAGGGCCAGGACACCACCGGCATCGGCATGAAGAACTTCTCGCCCACCTACCGGGCGCTCGGCGACTACGAGGTGACGAAGCTCTATGTCGAGAAGGAATCGCTGGAGGAGCGCGGCCTCACGGCCGCCGATCTGATGGAGATCACCTATGAGGACGAGGACGACGATTGGGCGGAGAAGCCGTCGATCCGCATCGTCGGCCGCGACGAGCTCGCGGAGCTGATGGGCGGGCAGGACGTGATCCTGAGTTTCTAAGGTCGTGACGGGGGGAAGGCATGTCGATTTTGCACACCATCAACAAGTCGCCATTCGAGAACACCACGTTTGAGAGTTGCCTCGCCCACGCCTTGGAGGGCGACGCAATCCTGCTGATCGAGGACGGCGTCTACGCCGCGCTTAAGGGCACGGCGGCAAGCGCCCGGATCAAGGCGCGGAGCAACAATGTCTCCTTCTTCGTTCTCGGCCCCGATCTCGCCGCCCGCGGCATCGCCAACGGATCGCTTGCCGAGGATATCGCGGTCGTCGACTATGGCGGCTTCGTCGATCTCGTGGCCGATCACAAGATCGCCCAGGCATGGTTGTGAGCGGCCGCAAGGGAGGAATCGCGGGCCGGATTTCGGCCGCGGCGCGCAGCGGAAACTGAGTTGAAAAATGGAGCAATCAGATGTCGTACCAATTGAACGGAACCACCTACGAGCATGACGAGGAAGGCTACATCAAAGACATCAACGTCTGGAGCAAGGAACTCGCCGGGCTGATCGCGGAGTCGGAAAAGATCGACATGTCCGACGAGCATTGGGAGGTGGTGAATTTCCTGCGCGACTATTACGACGAGTATCAGATCGCGCCCGCCATCCGCGTCCTCGTCAAGGCGATGAAGAAGTCGTTCGGTCCGGAGAAGGGCAACAACAAATATCTCTACACGCTGTTTCCGTACGGCCCCGCCAAGCAGGCCTGTAAGATCGCCGGCCTGCCGAAGCCGACGGGCTGCGTCTGACCGCGGGCCGGACCGCCCCCGGCGGTCCGGCGAAAGGGAGGATTCCGTGCTCACGGGCGCCTATGCACTGCTGTTCTACGTCGCGACCCTGATGATGGTCGGGGGGCTTGCGCGCAAGGTGGTGCAATACGCGACGACGCCGGCGCCGCTGAAGATCCCGACGACGCCGGCACCGGTGACGCGGGGCGGCGTGGTGAGGCGCTACGTCCGCGAGGTCGTGCTGTTCGAGAGCCTGTTCAAGGCCAACAAGTGGATCTGGCTGTTCGGCTGGACCTTCCACGCCGGGCTGGTGCTCGTGCTGATCCGCCATCTGCGCTACTTCACCGAACCGGTCTGGAGCCTGGTGGCGCTGATGCAGCCCTTCGGCGTCTATGGCGGGTTCGCGATGATGGCGGGCCTGTTGGGGCTTTGGGCGCGGCGCTTCGTGGTGCCGCGGATCCGCTATATCAGCTCTCCCTCGGACCATCTCATGCTGGCCTTGCTCACCGCCATCGGCGGCAGCGGTCTGCTGATGAAATACGTCTTCCGCACCGACGTGGTGGCGCTCAAGGCGTTCATCCTGGGGCTGATGCGCTTCGACATCCAGCCGCTTCCCCCCGATCCGATGCTGCTCATCCATCTGTTCCTGGTCGCGGTTTTGATGATGGTCTTTCCCTTTTCCAAGCTGCTGCATGCGCCCGGCATCTTCTTCAGCCCCGGGCGCAACCAGGTCGACAACCCGCGCGAGCGCCGCCACTTGTCCGCTTGGGCGGCGGAGCTCGAGGCGAAGCGCTGAGCGGAGAGGAGTAATCGCTTGGACGAGATGGCGACAGCGGGACGGCAACTCAGCGTGGATGACTTCTACGAGAGCGCCCTGGCGCCCGATCCGCTGGAGATTCCGCCGATCGCCTGCGGCGCCATGGCCGACAGCAAGCCGTTCCAGGCGGCACCCGAGCATCAGAAGGCGTTGGGCTTCCCGGGCGAGCTGGTGGACGACTGGCAGGAGAAGGCGGTCGCCAAGCTTGGCGAGCTGGTCGCGCGCAACCGCGCGTTGCGGGTCTATCTCGATTCCTGCGTCAAATGCGGCGCCTGCACCGACAAGTGCCATTACTTCCTCGGCACCGGCGATCCCAACAACATGCCGGTGGCCCGCCAGGACCTGTTGCGTCAGGTCTATCGGCGCCACTTCACCTGGGCCGGCAAGCACCTGCCCTGGCTGGTCGGCGCGCGCGATCTCGACGAGAGCGTGCTGGACGAGTGGTACAGCTACTTCCACCAGTGCTCCCAGTGCCGGCGCTGCTCGGTCTATTGCCCCTACGGCATCGATACCGCCGAGGTCTCGATGGCCGCGCGCGAGATCATGGACACGGTCGGCAAGGGGCAGAAATACTGCAACGAGATCATCGGCAAGGTCTTCACGGTCGGCAACAATCTGGGCCTGCAAAAGAAGGCGCTCGAAGCCACGCTCGCCGATCTCGAGGAGGACATCGAGGACGAGACCGGCGTCGCGGTCAAGATCCCGGTGGACCAGAAGGGCGCCGACATCCTGCTGGTCACCCCCAGCGCCGATTTCTTCGCCGAGCCCCACATCGACGGGCTGATCGGCTACGCCAAGGTGTTCCACCAGACGGGCGCCTCGTGGACGCTGAGCTCCTACGCCTCGGAGGCGGCGAATTTCGGCATCTTCATCGGCTCCTACGAGAACATGCGCGAGGTGGCGCTGCGAATCCGCCAGGCGGCGCTCGATCTCGGCGTCAAGCGGCTGATCTTCGGCGAATGCGGCCATGCCTGGCGCGTCGCCTACAGCTTCCTCAACACGCTCGCCGGCCCGTTCGATTTCCTCGACCAGAACTACCCGATCCCGCAGCATATCTGCGAATACACCCACGATCAGATCGAGCGGGGGGCTCTCACCTTGGACAAGTCGGCGAACGATCACATCCGCCTCACCTTCCACGATTCCTGCAACGTGGCCCGCGGCTCGCGCATGGGCGACAAGCCCGGCGGCCAGTTCGAGATTCCGCGCGCGATCATCCGCGCCTGCTGCAACCATTTCTACGAGATGGCGCCCGACACCATCAAGGAGAGCACCTTCTGCTGCGGCGGCGGCGGCGGGCTCCTGACCGACGATCTGATGGAGCTGCGCAAGAAGGGCGCCCAGCCCCGGATGCGGGCGCTCCAGCAGGTGGCCGAGGAGCACGGCGTCACCCACATGGCGGCGATCTGCGCCATCTGCAAGACCCAGTTCGCCAAGGTGCTCCCCGAATACGGGTTCGAGATGGACGCGATCGTCAGCGTCCATCAACTGGTCTCGAACGCCATCGTGCTGGACGGCGCGGAGACCGGCGAGTCGGAGGAAAACGAAGGCGGCGACGCCGATGGGGCATAAGCGCACCCATTCAAACAAGGAAGTGGAGCACGCACCGTGAACGAACATACATTCCGGCGCTTTCGGGACGGCGATCACGCCACCCCGCCCCTGGAAGAGAAGATCTTCACCGGCGATCATTCGCACAAGTGCCCCACCTATGTGCACCGCACGCCGCCGTGCCAGGGGAGTTGTCCCTCGGGGCACGAGATCCGGGGCTGGCTGGCGATCGCCCGCGGCATGGACAAGCCGCCGGTCGAGGGCATGACGTGGCAGGAATACGCGTTCCTGCGCATGGTCGAGGCCAACCCGTTCCCCGCGACCATGGGGCGAGTGTGCCCGGCGCCCTGCGAGGACGGCTGCAACCGCAACGAGGTGGACGATTTCGTCGGCATCAACGCGGTCGAGCACTATGTCGGCGATTGGGCGATCCAGAACGGCATCAAGCTGCCGGAGGCGGAGAAGGACACCGGCAAGCGCGTCGCCGTCATAGGCTCGGGGCCGGCGGGGCTCACCGCGGCCTATTTTCTGCGCCGCAAGGGCCACGCCGTCACCCTGTTCGAGGCCCAGGACAAGCTCGGCGGGATGATGCGCTACGGCATTCCGGGCTATCGGACGCCGCGCGAGATGATCGACGCCGAGATCAAGCGCATCGTCGATCTGGGCGTCGAGGTGAGGACCGGGGTTTCGGTTGGCTCGGACGTCTCGATCGCCGAGCTCGAGAAGGACTACGACGCCATCTTCTGGGGCATCGGCGCGCAGACCGGCCGGCCTCTGCCGGTGGAGGGCTGGGGCGAGGGCAACTGCCTCACCGGCGTCGAGTTCCTCGACGCCTTCAACCAGGGCTGGGTGTTCTCCACCGCCAAGCGCATCGTCGTGGTGGGCGGCGGCGACACCTCCATTGACGTCGCTTCCGTCGCCAGGCGGCTCGGCCACATCATGCATACCCATCCCAAGGACATCGCCGACAATGTGGTGCTCGGCCATACCGCCAGCGACGTTGCCGGCACCATCCGCCGCGAGGGCGTCAGGGCGGTGCTCACCTCGCTGTTTCCGATCGAGAACATGACCGCGGCCGAGCACGAGCGCGAGGACGCGCTGCGCGAGGGCGTCGACATCCAGGGCGGGGTGATGCCGCTCGAGGTCATCCACGACGCGGACGGCAAGGTCGAGGCGCTCAAGATGTGCAAATGCGAGATGGACGGCATGAGGCCGGTGCCCCATGAGGGGACGGAGTTCTTCATCGAATGCGACATGATCGTCTCGGCCATCGGCCAGATGGGCGATCTTTCGGATGGGCTCGAGGAGCTCGACAACGGCCGCGGCTTCATCGACACCGATCCGTTCTACAAGGTGAAGGAGCGGGAGAAGCATTTCGCCGGCGGCGACATCATCCGCCCGCATCTGCTCACCACCGCGATCGGCCACGGCCGCATCGCCGCCGAGTCCATCGACCATTCTCTCACCGGCCATCCCGACACCAAGCGCCCCAAGGTCGACGTGCACCACTTCAACCTGTTGCGCGAGCTGCACCAGCGCCATCTCGACCCGGAAGAGTATGACCACGAGCAAAAGCGCGGCACCTCGGATGCGAAATACGCGATCCACAATTACGAGGACCGCGGCGCCTCGCAGATCATCCCCCACACCGATCTCTTCAAGGGATATTTCCCCTTCGACCTGCGCGAGAGGCGCGAGCAGGTGATGATCATCGGCGACGACGTGATGGGGAATTTCAACGAGCGCATCAAGGATCTGACCGAGGAGCAGGCGGTGCACGAGGGCAACCGCTGCATGAGCTGCGGCCTCTGCTTCGAGTGCGACGCCTGCGTCATCTATTGCCCGCAGGACGCCATCTTCCGGGTGAAGAAGGACGAGCGCGCGGTCGGCCGCTATGTCGATACCGACTATACCAAATGCATCGGCTGCCACATCTGCCAGGACGTGTGCCCCACCGGCTACATCCAGATGGGGCTGGGAGAATAGGAGCACCATGGGCGCGCGCTCCGTGATTTACGCCGCCGCCCTGGTGCTGGCGCTGCTGGCGGGAACGTCCGGCGCGAACGCCGCCGAGGCGACGAGCGGCCGCGTGCCGGTGCCCGCGCCCCCCAAGGGCAAGGGCGAGAAATGCGTCGCCGACACGCCTTACATCCGGCGCTATCACATGATGCTGCTGATGCATCAGCGCGACGATACGGTCCATGAGGGGATCCGCACCAAGCGCTTCAGCCTCAAGCAATGCGTCGACTGCCACGCGGTCAATGGCGCCGACGGCAAACCCGTCGCCTACGACAACCCGGCCCATTTCTGCCGCCGCTGCCACGACTACGCGGCGGTGTCGATCGACTGCTTCGAATGCCACGACTCCAAGCCCCAGCGGGCGGCCGGCATGGGCAATGCCATGCGGCAATCGGCGATGGCGCTCGGCGCCTACCTGAAGGAGCACGGACGATGACCGGAAAGCGCTCCCAGGATCGACAGGCCGCGCCACAAGGCGCCAGCCGCCGCGACTTCCTGCGCGCGGCCGCGGCGCTGGGCGGCGTCGCGCTCGCGCCCGGCGTAACGCTGCACCTGCTGGGGGGCGAGGCCGCGGCCCGTCCGCTGGAGGACGCCGTCACCTCCAAGCACCGCTGGGGGATGCTGATCGACGCCGGGCGCTGCGGCG
>CAYVYD010000138.1:0-6926 GCA_964454415.1 uncultured Hyphomicrobiaceae bacterium
GATGCATCGCCTGGATCTTGTCCACCCACTCCTTGGTCGGGTGGTGCGGCGCGTGCGTGGCGCCCGGCGCGTATTTGATGAACAGCGGCTTGCTCGGATTGGTCTGGTGCATGCGCGTCATCCAGCCGATGGCGTCGTCGGCCATCCCGGTGACGAGGTTCCAGCCCGGCTTGCCGTCGAAGGGATAGATCTGCGTCGTGTTGCGGAACAGGTTCGGCTGCCACTGGTTGGCGTCGCCGCCGACGAAGCCGTAGAAATATTCGAAGCCCATGCCGGTCGGCCACTGGTCGAAGGGCCCCACCTGGCTCGCCGCGAACGCCGGCGTGTTGTGGTCCTTGCCGAACCAGGACGTCGCGTAGCCGTTGTCGAGCAGGATGCGCCCGATCGTCGCCTTGTCCTTGCCGATGATGCTGTTGTAGCCGGGGAAGCCGGTGGATTGCTCGGAGATCACGCCGAAGCCCACCGAATGGTGGTTGCGCCCGGTGATCAGCGCCGCCCGCGTCGGTGAGCAGAGCGCCGTCGAGAAGACGCGCGTGTAGCGCAGCCCCTCCTTCGCGATCCGGTCCATGGCGGGCGTCGGGATCACGCCGCCGAAGGTGCTCGGCACCCCGAAGCCCGCGTCGTCGGTGATGATGAGCAGCACGTTCGGCGCGCTCTTCGGCGGCACCACGCGCGGCGCCCACCAGGTTTTCGATTGCAGCGCGTCGTCCTCGATCACCCCGCCGAACGCGGGATCGGGCGGCGGAAGTTGTTTTCCGTCAATGGTGGTGGTGGCGCTGGGCGAGCCGGGGGTTCCGGTTACTTGCTGGGCCGCCGCCGGAAGCCGGGCGATGACCGTCAGACACAGGACTGAAACGACTAATCGAAGGAGCTTCATTTATAGCCTCCCGGAGATTGCTCGCGTTCACTGTTTCCAGCCCCGGCCGCACGGCGGGCGGTACGTCGCGCCACGCCGGCAGCTCTCGGGGTGAAGCGGGGAAGGGGGGCGCTGTTGGAGAAGGTGTCCGCCATTTTGGACGTCGATCCTCGAACTGCGTGAATTGGATGAGGTCAACCTTGGAATTCAGATTAGTTCAGATCGCTCAATGTGTTTAATCACTTTTTGATCGGCGATATCGCCGGACAATGCGTGCCGCGGCCCGATCGAAGATTGACGGCAAAGGAGCCGCCGCTAGGCTGCCCGCATGCGATTACGGGTCCTGCTTTTCGCACTCGCCGCGGCGGTCCCCGGAGGTGACCTTCGGGCGGCGCTCCCCTGCGACCTGCCGTTGGCGCGCCGCGCCACAGTGGCCCGGGTCCTCGACGGCGAGACCCTGCGCCTCGACGACGGCGGCGAGGTGCGCCTCCTCGGCATCCTGGCACCCCGCCCGCCCGCCTGGTTGCGCAAGCGCGATTCCTGGCCGCCGGCCGAGGCCGCCCGCGCGGCGCTGGCGGGCCTCGCCTCGCCGAGGGCGCCGAGGTCGCGCTCCACCGTGGCGCGCCGGAGCGCGACCGGCGCGGCCGCGCCCTGGCCCAGATAGTTGTGGGGGAAGCGGAGGGCGGCTTCTGGCTCCAGGGCCGCATGGTGGCCTCGGGCCAGGCCCGTGCCTATGCCTTCTCCGGGAACCGCGCCTGCGCCGCCCCTCTGCTTGCCCTCGAGGCCGAGGCGCGGCGCGCGCGCAAGGGGTTGTGGCGGTCTCGCGCCTACCGGGTGCTCGATGCCGCCCGGCCGGACGACATCGCCAAGCGCCTCCAGACCTTCCAGATCGTCGAGGGCCGCGTCGCCGCGGTCGGCCGCGCCCAGCGCTGGCGGTTTCTCAATTTCGGCTCCGACTGGAAGCGCGACTTCACCGTCGCCGTCGCCGCCGCCGACCAGGCCGGCTTCGAGGAGGCCGGGCTCGATCCGGCGGCGCTGCGGGGCGCGCGGGTCCGCGTGCGCGGCTGGGTCGAGCGCTGGAACGGCCCGGCGATCAAGCTGACCCACCCGGATCAGATCGAGATCCTGGAACCCGCCGCCCCGCCGGCCGCCCGGCCCGCCGGAGAAGGCCAATAAAAAGCCCCCGGCGCCTGGGGGCCGGGGGCTGATTGGGGGGAATGCGAAAAAGCCGAGCGGGCCGCGTCAGGCGGCCGCCTGCGCCTCCTCGCCCGCCGGCTGCGGCATGCGCGAAGCGGATTTCGATAGCACCTCGTCGATCTTGGAGACCGCGATGCCCTCCTCGATCTTCTGAACGGCGGCGATTTCACGCGCCATGCGGTCGAGCGCGGCCTCGTAGAGCTGGCGCTCCGAATAGGACTGCTCGGGCTGCGAGTCGGACCGGTAGAGGTCGCGCACCACCTCGGCGATCGCGATCAGATCGCCCGAATTGATCTTGGCCTCGTATTCCTGGGCGCGCCGGCTCCACATGGTCCGCTTGATCCGCGCCTTGCCCTTCAGGGTGTCGAGTGCCTTCTTGACGATCTTGTCGCCCGAAAGCTTGCGCATGCCGACGCTTTCCGACTTCTCCGTCGGAACGCGGAGCGTCATCTTGTCCTTCTCGAAATTGATCACGAACAGTTCCAGCGTCGCGCCGGCGACTTCCTCTTCGTCGATGCTGGTGATTCGGCCGACGCCGTGAGCCGGATAAACGATGTATTCGTTGGTGCGAAAACCCTTGCGTTGCTGGGGCTTCTTCTTGGTTTCCATACGCTTTTTCTCACTCTCCTGAATTGATCCCTGTCGCGGGCGCCGCCGCCCCGGCGTCGCCCTGGTCATGTTCAATCGGCTCCGCGTGGGTTCTCACGCGGCCGAAACGCCTCCCGGATCAGGCGGTTTGATCGAAGCGGCGCTTGCCGCTCTGCGATGCATCCGCCGAATTTGTCTTATGATTCCGCCTCTTAATGGACAAGCTCTCACGTCTTCGATCAGGCCTCTGACCGTACTGCACTCGAATCGGATCGAAAAAAAAGCCCGCCGGACAGACCGGCGGCCCATTTTAGATATATGGCGCCCTTCGCCAATTGAAAGAGAACCCTAACACATTTTTAACAAAATTGCCACTCTCGCGGTGGCATCGGGGCGGACCTTGGCGCTCGATTTCGGGGAAATCGGGCGCGATGGTTAACGAAGCCGTGCGCCGCTCAGTCGCCTTCGCCGGGTGCGGCCGAGAAATATTTCTTGTATTTGTCGGCCTCCTCGGCGAAGGCGTCGGCGTCCTTGGGCGCCTCCTTCTTCAGCGTGATGTTCGGCCATTTCTCCGAATATTCGCGGTTGATCTCGAGCCATTGCTCGAGCCCCGGCTCGGTGTCGGGCTTGATCGCCTCGACCGGGCATTCCGGCTCGCACACCCCGCAGTCGATGCACTCGTCGGGATGGATCACGAGCATGTTCTCGCCCTCGTAGAAGCAGTCCACGGGGCAGACCTCGACGCAATCGGTGTATTTGCACTTGATGCAGTTTTCGTTGACGATATACGTCATCGAAATCGAACTCCTCCGCTCGCGCCCCAGGGTCGCGCACCGGGCACCGTTCGGGACCTATCCGTCGCGCCGCGAACGGGCGGGTGGTCGGGGCGGCGCAGCCGTTCCCTATACCAAAGCTCCCCCGCAGACAAGCGCGCCGAAGGTCGCCCCGGAAGCCGCCGGAAGCCGCCGGAACTCGATTGCCGCGCGCCCCGCGTTCACCGGCGGGCGAGGAATTTTTCGAGCTCGCGCCGCTCGCGCTTGGTCGGCCGGCCGGCGCCTGCCGGCCGCGCGCCGGCCGCGCGCTCGAGCCCGCGTGGGCGCGGCGGCGACGGCGTCTCCGGCGTCAGGTCGGCGTAGAGGCCGCGCGCCGCCGCGGCCGGGCCGCGGCGTTCGGCGAGCGCCTCTATCCGCAGCACCCGCACCCGTCCCGCCAGCATCAGCGTGATCACGTCGCCGGGATGGAGCGGATGCGCCGGCTTGGTGACGCGCTGCCGGTTGACCCGCACCTTGCCGCCGGCGACGAGCCGCCCGGCCATGCTGCGGGTCCTGGCGATGCGGGCGTGCCACAGCCATTTGTCGAGGCGTTGTCCCGTCCCGGCCACGGCGCTCACACCTTCTCGCCGGTCTCTTGCTCCATGCTCGCCTTGAGTTGCCCGAGCACGGCGAAGGGGGAGTCGGGATCGGCGGCGCGGGCGCGTTTCTTCGCCGCGCCCCCGCTCTTGCCCTTGCCCTTTCCTTTGTCCTCGGCCTTTGCCCGCGCCTTCGCCGCGGCGGGCTTGCGTCCCTTGCGTGGTGCCACGCCCTGCTTGGGCTTGCGGCGGGCGCCTCCGGGCGCCGCCTTGCGCCGGCGCTGCGGCCGCCAGACCTCTTCCGGATCGCTCGCCGGCGCGGTCTCCACCCCGCTTTCGTCGGCACCCTCGCCGGCGGTCTCCTCCACCGGCGCGCTCTCGCCGCCGCCCTCGCCGGTCGCCCCGGTTTCGGCCGCGGTCACGCGGCTGCGCCGGAAGCCCAGCGCGCTCAGGATCGCGGCGAACTCCTCGCCCGAGCATCCAACGATCGACATCATGTCGGGCACCACCTTGAAGCCGCCGTCACCGGTCGCCCCGGCCGGCGGCTCCGGCGTTTCCTCGCATCGCCGCCACGCCACCAGCGGGCGGATCATGTCGGCGAGCCGTTCCAGCATGTCGATGCGCACGATGCGACCGCCGCAGACGTGGAAACCGGCGACGCGGTAATAATCCTCGCTGAGGCCGGCCGTAGCGGGCGCCGAGGTGAGGCCCTGGCGCGGCGGTTCCGGCAGTCCGGCCGGCTCGAGGCCCGCCGCCTTGCCGTCGTGCAGCGCCCACAGCAGCAGCAGCAGGTCGGCCGATGCGGGTTTGAGCAAATGCGGGAAGTAGATGTTGAAGGCGCCGAAGCGGACGCCGTATTTGCGCAATTGGCCGCGTGCGTCCTGATCGAGCGCGCGGATGTCGTCGGCGACCGCCTCGCGGCGCAAGACGCCGAAGTTCTCGCCGAGCTGGAACGCCACCCCGCGCGCCAGCCCGGTGATGTCTTCCGCCTTGGTGAGTTCGATCAGCGGGCCGATCCGCTCGGCCATATGGGCGTCGAACCAGCGCTCGAGCCGCGCCGCGACGCGCTCGCGGTCGCCCGCCGCCATGGCGTCGTCCGCCAGCAGCCGGACCGCCGGCCGCAGCGGCGCCTCGCCCGCCTCGAGCCGAGCGATCATCTGTCCCTGCCAGGCGATCTCGCCGCCCGCGCCAAGCCCGAACGCGCCGTCGTCGGACTGCGCCAGCTCGTCCGCGCGCCGGCTCAGTTCCACGGCGAGCACCTTGGTGGCGGCGTTGCGGGCGGTCTTGCCGTGAATGCCCTCGCCCTCGGCGCAGGGGGAGAAGCGAAACCCATCGAGCCGCCCGATGAAATGGCGTTCCACGTGAACCGCGCCGTCATCCTCGATCTCCGCGTTGAGATCTTCCTTATCACGCAAGCGCCGCATCAGCACGCTTGTTCGCCGGTCGACGAAGCGCCGCATCAGCCGCGCGTGCAGCGCGTCGGAGAGCGCGTCCTCGATCTCCCTGGTGCGCTCCTGCCAGCGGGCGGCGTCGGCGAGCCAGTCGGCGCGGTGGGAGACGAAGGTCCAGGTGCGGATATGGGCGATGCGGTTGGCGAGCGTGTCGATGTCGCCGTCGGTGCGCGCCGCCGAGGCCACCTGGCGGGCGAACCAGTCCTCCGGGATCACCCCCTCGTCGCTCATCAGATGGCGGTAGAGGGTCGCCACCAGCTCGGCGTGGCTTTGCGAGGAGATCTTCTGATAATCGGGGATCTGACAAACGTCCCACAGCCGGCGGATCGCCGCCGGCGAGCGGGCGAGCCGCCGGACTTCCGGATCGAGGCTCGCATTCTCGAGCGCGATCTGGTCGTCAACCATGCGGCTGCGCGCCAGGCGCGTTCCCTCCGGGGCGAGCTGCAGGCTCGCTTTCAGGTGCTCGAGGCTGTCGTAGTCGAGCGCCCGGTTGCGCCACTGCAGCACGCGCTCGTCGTCGAAGGCGTGGTTCTCCAGCGCCGTCACCAGCTCGCCCTCGAACGGGTCCACCGACGCCGTCGCGCCGAAGGTGCCGTCGTTCATGTGCCGCCCCGCGCGCCCGGCGATTTGCGCCAGCTCCGCCGGGGTGAGCTGGCGGTGGTGCTGGCCGTCGAACTTGCGGGTCGAGGCGAAGGCCACGTGGTCGACGTCGAGGTTGAGCCCCATGCCGATGGCGTCGGTGGCGACCAGATAGTCCACCTCGCCCGATTGATAGAGTTCGACCTGGGCGTTGCGGGTGCGCGGCGAGAGCGCCCCCATCACCACCGCCGCCCCGCCGCGCTGCCGGCGGATCAGCTCGGCGATGGCGTAGACGTCGCTGGCCGAGAAGGCGACGATGGCCGAGCGCCGCGGCAGGCGGCTCAGCTTCTTGTGCCCGGCATAGGTGAGCTGCGAGAGCCGCGGCCGCGAGACCACGTTGAGGCCCGGCAGCAGCTCGCCCAGGAGCTGCCGCATGGTCGCCGCTCCCAGCAGCAGCGTTTCGCTCATGCCGCGGGCGTGCAGCAGCCGGTCGGTGAACACGTGCCCGCGCTCGCCGTCGGCGGCGAGCTGGATTTCGTCGATGGCTAGGAAGTCGACCTCCTCCTCCAGCGGCATCGCCTCGACGGTGCAGACGAAATAGCGCGGCCGCGGCGGCTTGATCTTTTCCTCGCCGGTGATCAGCGCCACCTGGGCGGCGCCCGCCCGGGCGGCGACCTTGTCGTAGACCTCGCGCGCGAGCAGCCTGAGCGGCAGGCCGATGAGCCCGCTGTCATGCGCCAGCAGCCGCTCGATCGCCAAATGGGTCTTGCCGGTGTTGGTGGGACCCAACACCGCGGTGACCGTGCGGGCGGAGCGCGGCGCGGAACTGGCGGTGGCGCGGTTGGCTGAACTCATGGCTCGGTTCTCTCGTGCCTCGTGAAGCCTGGCGCGGGCGCGGGGCCGTTTA
>CAYVYD010000139.1:0-6892 GCA_964454415.1 uncultured Hyphomicrobiaceae bacterium
AGCCGCGCTCCTTCATCAGCCCCACCATCAGCGCCGCCGCCAGCGCCGGCCGGCATGCCTCGGGCCTTTCGGCCGCCAGCATCTCGTCCACAACCCCTTTGGCCCCGCGCCGCAGCGCGGTCATGTCGAGGCCGCGGGTGAGTCCGGCCAGCGCGCCGACATTGGTCAAGGCCGAGTAGCGGCCGGGAATATCGGGATGGTGGTCGAGCATCGGGATGCCGTACCGGGCGCAAACCGCGCGCAGCCCGTTTGCTTCCTCCCCCGGCTGGCTCACGGCGAGGAACATGTCCGGTATCCGCGCCTCGAGACCAGCCCCTTTGACGGCCTCCAGGGCGGCGGCGAACTGGACCAGCGTTTCGGGCGTGTTGCCGGATTTCGAAATCACCACGAAGCGCGCCGCGCCGAGCTCGAGGTCGGCCATCATCCGCTCCAGGGTGCGCGCGTCCAGATTGTCGTAGAGCCTGGTGCGCGGCCGTTCCGACTGGCCCGTGGGGTGTTCGCCCGGAATGAACCATCCCCCCAACTGCGCCAGCGCCTGGCCGCCGAGGCTCGAGCCGCCGGTGCCGAAGAAGATCAGCGTCCTGGCGCCCTCGCCCAGACGCGCGAGCGCCGCTTCGGCCTCCACGAGATCCTCGCGCCACTCGGGCACGCGCAGCAGCGGAACGGCGTCCTCCCGGTACGCCCCTTTAAGCGCCTCGAGATGGGGTGAGAGATCATCCAGCCGACGCGCCAAGCCCGCCGCGTCGAGCCCGCCCGAACCGACCGCGGCTTCGAGACACCCCTCAATGGACTGCCGGTACGCCATGCTCCCCCATTCTCGCAGGCGCGTCCGGACCGGGTCGAACGGGACCGCATCGCCGGGCGCGTGGCGCGCCCTAGCTGCGCGCCGGCTTCTTCGGGCTGCTCGGCGGTTTGCCGACGATCGTCACGATCAGCCCGTCGGCCTTGAGCAGCCGCTTGGCGACGCGCTTGACGTCGTCCAGGCCGACCGCCTCGATCATGCCATTGCGCTTGTCGATGTAGTCGAGTCCGAGATCCTGGATCTGGATCCAGATCAACTGGCTGGCGATCTTGTTGCTGGTGTCGAAGCGCAGCGCGTAGGAGCCGACGAGGTACTGCTTCGCCTCCTTGAGCTCCTGCGCGGTCGGCCCCTTCTCGGCCATCCGCGCGATCTCTGATTTGATCACCTCGAGCGACTGCTCGATCGCCTCGTTCTTGGTTGCCACGTTGCCGGCATAGACCGCGGCGTGCTCATAGGGTTGGATGTAGGAGTAGACCGAATAGGCAAGTCCGCGCTTCTCGCGCACCTCCCCCATCAGCCGCGAGGAAAAGCCGCCGCCACCCAGGATGTAGTTGAGCACGTAGGCGGCGATGAAGTCGTCGTCGTGGCGCTTGAAGCCGCGATGGCCGAACTGGGCCACCGACTGGGGCACGTTCATCTCGAACACTTGCTCGCGCGGTCCGACCGGCGGGGCGGCCTCCGGAATGTCCTTGAGCGTCGCCTTCTCGGGCAGGGCGCCGAACACCTTGTCCAGCACCTTGCCCAGGGTTTCCGCGTCAATGTCGCCGACCACCGCGATCTTGAGGGTGTCGCGCGCGAACACCTTACCCGCATAGGATTTGAGGTCGCCCGCGCCGATCGCGCCGACCGATTCCTTGATCCCGTTGACCGGGCGCGCATAGGGATGATCGCCGAAGGCGAGCCTGAACCACTCGCGCGTCGCCACGTCCTCGGGGTCGTGGAGCTCGAATTCGAGGCCGGCGAGGATCTGCTGGCGGATGCGGACCACCGCGTCCTCGTCGAACCGCGGCTCGTTGAGCGCCAGGCGCAGTAGCTCGAACCCCTCGTCGGCCTTGTTCGTAAGGGTCTGGAAGCTGCCCAGGAAGACGTCGCGGGTGGCG
Organism: uncultured Hyphomicrobiaceae bacterium; assembly: GCA_964454415.1. Lineage (GTDB taxonomy): Bacteria > Pseudomonadota > Alphaproteobacteria > Rhizobiales > Methyloligellaceae > JAJFHN01. The sequence continues at coordinate 1,903 of CAYVYD010000139.1, forward strand.
TCGAAATTCATCCGCACCGCGGTTTCTTCGAGCCGCTCCTGAAACGCAACCGACTTGAGATCGCCGGCGCCCTCGTCGAGCATGCCCGAGACGAAATAGGCGAGCCCGCCCTTGCCGGTTGGATCCTGCGCCGAGCCGCCCGCGAAGGCGAACCGCATGGCGATGAGCGGAATCTCGTGCGCCTCGACGAGCCACGCCTTGACGCCGCCGGGGCTTGTGACGGCTTGAATCTTCATGGCGCTAGCCGGCGTCAATCCGCCGGTGACGGCGAGGAGGATGAGGGCCAGAAGGCCGCTCCGAAGCCAATGCGCCGGCGCGATCCCGTCCGCTGCCCCGATGGCGCGCGTGAATCTTGGCGCGGTGCTCATCAGGATTTGCCGTTCCGCTTGTCATCGGCCGCCTTGGTGGCCCTTTTCACCTCCGGAAGCAAGTAGCCCGTGACCGATTGATCGATGTCGAGATAGGTCCTGGCCACCCGGTTCACGTCCGCCAGGGTCACCTTTCCAATCCGCTCTGGCCACGCCTCGATGTCCTCGACGCTCTGGCCGGTAGCCAGTCCCCATCCGTAGCGCTGGGCAAGCTGGGTCTGGCTGTCGGACCCGTAAATGTAGTCGGCAAGATAAGCGTCGCGGGCGCGGTCGAGCTCCTTTTGCGTGACGCCGTTCTCGCGGATGTCGGCGATCACCGCGTCCATGGCGTCAGCGACATTCTCGATCGGCGTGGAGTCCGCCGCCACCGCCACCAGCCCCAGCCGTCCCGAATCGAGCCCCGACCCGCTATACCAGCCAGTGGCGCTCGACGCTTTCTTCTGCTCGACCACCAGCCCCTTGTAGAGCCGGCTGGTGGTGCCGGAAGCCGCGATCTTCATCAAGAGATCGAGCGCCTCGGCCTCGTTGGGCCTGGCTGAACTGTAGCTCGGCGCGAGGTAGAGGCGTTGAACCGTCGCCTTGCCGGCGCGAGCGTCCTCGAGCTTGACCCACACGCCCGCCCGGTGCGGTGGCTCCTTGGGGCGCTGGCGGGTGACGATCTTTCCGTTCTTGGCGACCTTACCGTAGGTCTTCTCCGCAAGCGCCTTGACCTCGTCGAGGGTGACGTCGCCGGCGACCACCAGAATGGCGTTGTTGGGGGCGTAATAGCGGCTGTAGAAGCCGAGCGCGTCCTTTCGGTCGAGCTCTGCCATCTCCTGGCGCCAGCCGATCACCGGGATGCCGTAGGGGTGCGACTGGTAGAGGGCGGCCATCATTTGCTCGTTCAGCACGCTGGAGGGATCGTTCTCGACCCGCGAGCGGCGTTCCTCCAGAATCACGTCGCGCTCGGTCAACACCGACTTTTCGTCCAACCGCAGATTGGCCATGCGGTCGGCTTCCATCTCCATAACCAGGCCAAGATTCTCCTTGGAGACGCGCTGGAAATAGGCGGTGGCGTCCTGGGTGGTGAAGGCGTTGTCCTGGCCGCCATTAGCCGCGACGATCTTCGAGAAAGCGCCCGGCGGAATCTTGTCGGTGCCCTTGAACATCAGATGTTCGAGGAAATGGGCGATGCCTGACGACCCGGGCGTTTCGTCGGCCGAGCCCACGCGGTACCAGACCATATGCGTGACCACCGGCGCGCGGCGATCGGGGATCACCACCACCTCCAATCCGTTGGCGAGGGAAAAATGTTGGGCCTTGGGGCCGGCCGCCGCGTGGCCCGACGCGACCGCCAAGCCGCCCACGGCGAACACGCCGCAAGCCATCACCATGGCCGCGCGCAGCACCATCGCTCCCGTCAAATACTCGATCACGGCATTCCTCCATCGCACCGCGCAGACCCGAATTGGGCGCGCGTCCGTCCCCCGGCGTGCCCTGCGTCGCGGGTCATGCGGGCTTGTCCTTCCCAGCCGGTATGGAATCGGCCAGCCGCTGTCAACAGGACGTATCGTCGAAAGCAATGTCTGCTTGCCCGCCGTCCTTTTCAAGTTACCGTTTGGACAGATGGCCGCTCAATGTTGGGACCGCGGCCCACGCGGACTCAACTTAATGGGAGGGGGGAAGCTGAATCGGCGGCGAGGCGTCGGGGTCCACGGTTTCGGTCTGCGTGTTCCAGCCGCTGTCGTCTGGCGTTTCCTGCGCGCCGTCCCCGGCCGCGTCCGCGGTTTTCTTCTGCGCTGCTTGCTGCGCCGCCTTCTTCTGGGCCGCCTCCTCGGCGGCCGCCTTTTCGCGGCCCGTCTCGATTATTTCGTTGGCCGTCTTCGACGCCATGCCGGGACGCCGGCTTCGCTGGTTGGTGAAGTACTCGAACTCCTCGATCCCGGCCTTGTCGGTGAAATCGCCGTGCCGGTAGTATTCCTCGAGCCGCTTCTTCTCTTCCGCTTCCCTGTTCTTCATGATCTCGTCCGGATCCGCCGGCCAGTTCTGCGGCGGTTCCGCCGCCGCCTGGCGGGGGCCCGGCTCCGGCAGTTGCTTGGTCGGCGGGATCACCAACGGCGCGCGCTCTTCCGGCACCTTGTCCTTTTTCTCGCGGTTGGTCAGGCCCGCCATTTCGAAGATCTTGCCCTGGAATTCGATCTGATCGCCGCCCGCGCAACCGCCCGCGCCCGCGGTTCCCAGGACAACCACGGCTATGCTCAGCACGGAGCGTTTCGATATTACGCGGCCCATAATGGTGTAATGCCCCCCACCATTTCGCTGGCTGCGCTTTGCGCGCAGTCCATCGCGCTTACGGTCTAGGGCGAATTTGAGACCATTTTGTGGCCCGAAAACAGCAAGTCGAAGATCAATCCGGCGACGCCGGCGACGATCACCACGTCGGCGATATTGAAGATGTACCAATAGAATCCGAAGGCGTGCAGCGAGAAGAAATCGGCCACCGCGCCATAGAGCAGACGATCGATCGCGTTGCCCATGGCGCCGCCGGCGATCAGCCCCATGGAAATGGCCGGAATCAACCGCTCTGCCTTGGCGAGCCACAGGGCGAGCGCCACCACCGCCGCGACCGCGACGCCGATCAGCAGGGCCCGCCCGGTCGGGCTTCCCTGCGGAAACAGGCCGTAGCTGATGCCCTCGTTCCAGACCATCACCAGATCGAGGAAGGGGCCGAGCGCGACCTTGCCCCGCTCGCCGATCTGGTAGACGTAGATCATCCACCACTTGTGGAGCTGATCGGCGGCGAGCGCCACCACCGCCGCGGCCGCGCCCACCGCGCTCAGCGGTCCCCACAGATGCCGAAGGGCTGCCGGTCGCACGCCACCGCCCCGTCTATTGCGCGGCCTGGCGGCGCGCATCGAATTGGCGCACCGCCTCGGCGTCGCGGGGGGTGAGATCGGGAAACTCATTGTCCTCGCCGACCTGCGGCAGGATCTTCCAGCAGCGGGCACATTTGCGGCCCTCGGCATGACGCGGCACCACCGCCACGCCCGGCACCTCCTCGAGACGGAAGGCCTGGTCGGGACCCTTGCCAGGCTCGAGCGTCAACTGGCTGGTGATCGCCACCTCGGCCATGTCCACCGTCTCCAGCAGCGCCAGAAGCTCCCGGTCGGCGATATGGACCTCTGGTGCGGCGTCGAGGCTCGAGCCGATGCGCTTCTCCCGCCGCTCGATCTCGAGCGCGCCGGTCACCACCCGCCGCACCCGGCGGATGCGCTCCCATTTGGCGGCGAGCCTCGGATTGGACCAGCCTTCCGGCACCCGCGGGAACGCCCGCAGATGGACCGACGCCTCCCCCTCCCCGAAGCGGGCGAGCCACGCCTCCTCGCAGGTGAAGCAGAGCATCGGCGCGAGCCAGGCGGTGAGGCAGGAAAACAGCTCGTCCAGCACCGTGAGACAGGACCGCCGCGTAAGGCTGTCATAGGGATCGCAATACAGCGCGTCCTTGCGGATGTCGAAATAGAGCGAGGAGAGATCGACAGTGCAGAAATTGAAGAGCGCGGCGAACACCCGCTTGAAATCGAAATTGTCATACCCCTTGCGCACGAGGCCATCGAGCTCGGCCAGGCGGTGCAGCATGTAGCGCTCGAGCTCCGGCATCTCCTCCGCAGCCACCCGCAGCGCTTCTTCGTAATGGTGCAGGTTGCCGAGCATGAAGCGCAGCGTGTTGCGCAGCTTGCGGTAGGCGTCGACGTTCGATTTGAGGATTTCGGGACCGATGCGCAAATCTTCCATGTAATCGGTGCTCATCGCCCACAGGCGCAGGATTTCCGCCCCAGACTGCTTGATCACATCTTGTGGAAACACCTGATTATTCAGGGATTTTGACATCTTTCGCCCGTCCTCGGCCATCACGAAGCCATGCGTGAGGACCGCGTCATAAGGCGCGCGGCCTCGCGTGCCGCAAGCCTCGAGCAGCGAGGACTGGAACCATCCGCGGTGCTGGTCGGAGCCTTCGAGATAGAGCGAGGCCGGCCATTTGAGATCCTCGCGCGCCTCGAGCACGAAGGCGTGGGTGCTGCCCGAATCGAACCACACATCGAGGATGTCCATAACCTGCTCCCAATCCTCCGGATCGTCGACCAGGCCCTTCAGGAAGCGTTCGCGGGCGCCTTCCTCGAACCAGGCGTCGGCGCCCTCGCTCTCGAAGGCCTCGCAGATGCGCCCGATCAGTTCGTCCGACCACTCATAGTCGGGGTGCGGGACGATATCGTCGTAGCTATCGGATTGATGATTCGTGTTCCGGAACACGGTGATCGGCACCCCCCAGGCGCGCTGGCGCGAGATCACCCAATCGGGCCGCCCCTCGACCATGGCGCGAATGCGATTGCGCCCGGCCTCGGGCACGAAGCGCGTCGCGTCGATGGCGGCCAGCGCCTTGGCGCGCAGCCCCTCCGCGCCCTGATCGTCGCCCATGCCGATGAACCACTGCGGCGTGTTGCGGAAGATGATCGGCTTTTTGGAGCGCCAAGAATGGGGGTATTCGTGCTTGAGGCGGCCACGCGCGATGAGCATGCCTGCGGCGACCAGCGCGTCGATGACCTTCTGGTTGGCGTCGCCCTTGTTGCCCTCGTCGTCGATCACCC
>CAYVYD010000140.1:0-6843 GCA_964454415.1 uncultured Hyphomicrobiaceae bacterium
TCGAACGGGTTCTTGAGATGGTGGCCGCCGCGCGCGGCGAGCGCTTGACCCAGGATTTCGTTCGCCCGCGCGAAGACCGGCTGCGCGGCCACCTCGGGCCAGGTGACGACCATGACGTCGTTCTCGAGGGCGAGCCTCCCCTTGGCTTCGTCGTGGGAGGCGAGGAAGAAGGCGTGCAGATTGGCGAGCGGGCCCTTGTAGACGCTTTGGATGAGGCTTTTCGCCGCGTCCACGAACCTGCCCTCCGGCAGCATCAGCGCCGGCAGCAGCGATGCCAGCCCCGAGGGCACGGTGCCTTCCTGCATCACCAGGCTGTTCTCGAGCCGCTCGCCGTCGAGGAAATCGATCTGCCCGGCGACGCAGGGCCCAACGGGGTCGGTCTCGGCCCTGGGCGGATGGCCGACGCCGATCGCGTTGACGCGGCCCTTGGCGCCGTGGCCCAGCGCGATGATGTCGGCGTTGCTGGAAAAGCCAGCGCCCAGCCGGTCGGAGAGCGCCAGGCCGCGCTCGCGCGAGCGCATCAGGATCTCGGCCGAACCGAGTGTCCCCGCCGCCAGCACGACGATGCCGGCCGTCACGGTCCGCTCGGGCTCGTTGGCCAGCCCGCCCGTCGTCGGCGTCGCCGTCAGCGTCACCAGCCACCCCTCGCCCGCGCGCTCGACGTGGCGCGCGCTCGTCTGGGTGAAGATCTCGGCGCCGCGGGCCGCCGCCAGCGAGAGGTAGGTCGCGGCGACGGTCGTCTTCGCCCCCACATTGCAGCCCGAAAGGCAGTCGCCGCAGAGCGTGCACGCGGTCTGCTCGACGCCGGCCGCGTTGGGTCCGTCGGCGAAGGCGATCGTCGCCGGCGTCGGGTGCGGCGCGATGCCGAAGGGCGCTGCCGCCTCCTCGAGCGCGCGGTATTTGATGAGGTCGCCGGTGCCCGCATAGATGGCGGGCTTGAGCATCCGCCTGCTGCGCTCGAACCCTTGGTCGAGCAGGCCGTCGCCCGCGATCTCGCCCGGCCAGACGGGATCGGCGAACACCCGGTCGTCGGGCCGCAGCGCAACGCCCGCGTTGATCAGCGATCCGCCGCCGAGCCCGCAGCCCACCAGCACGTGCATGTCGCGGCCGAGCCGCAGGTCGAACAGCGCCGCCCTGGAGCCGAGCTTCAGCTTGGCCCCGCTCACCTGGAATTCGCGGCGAATGGCGTCGAACGTGTCGGGATAGTCGCCCGGGTGAAATTCGCGGCCCCGCTCGAGCACGGCGACGCTGCGCCCGGGACCGGCGAGCCGCGCCGCCGCCACGCCGCCGCCATAGCCCGAGCCCACCACGACCACGTCGTAATGGGCCTTGAGCTCGCCGAGCGGTTTGGAGATTGGTTTCAAGGGGTTCCTATCCGGGTCCTTGGCCATGATCCAGCCGCGGATACAGGCGGCTGTTTAAGGTCTAGAGACTTTCTTCTCCATATGGAACCATTCTGACGGAGCGATTTTGCGGCAGGATCAAACAAAGGCACGAAGGGCGTATCCGGCGATACGGCCGAGGGGCATTGCGCCGGTCATGGCGCAAAACCGCCCGTCCCGCATGGGATTCCGATTGGCGGGCGCCCGGCGCCCAAACGCTCTTGCCCGATGCGCCGGCATCGCGCCGCGTCCGTTTCGGCGCCGGATCGCACGCGCTAATCGCGAAACAGAATTGCTTTCATATGGAGAGGAAAGGCTCTGAGTATGACGGTAGCGCCCCTGGACCGTTCTCACCGGCGCCCGCCGGCCAGCCGGTGTGCCTCGGGCAGTCCGCGCAGGCGCAGCATCGCCGCGATGCCGATCGCGGGGCCCGCCGCCAGATAGGCAAAGCCATAACGCCATCCCACGGCCGCGACAATGAGCGGCGTGAGCTGAATGGTCACGATGGTCAGCAGAAAGCCGATCGACGTCTGCACCGTCACCATGGTGCCGGCGTATTGCGGATCGGAAAGCTCCATCACGCTGGCGGAGAATTGCGCCGAGTCGGCGACCACCGCGATTCCCCAGACGATGCAGAGCCCGGTGAGCAGAACGGGGTCGGCGCCGAACAGAAATCCGATCGAGAGCGCGCAGGCGCCGCTAACCGCCATCGCCGCGCTGGTGATCGCCGTGCGCCCCAGCCGGTCGGCGAACAGCCCGCCCATCAGGCAGCCCACCGCGCCGGCGCCCACGGTGGCGAAGGTGGCGAGCTTGGCGAGCCTCTGCGCGTCCTCCATGCCCGGCACCGCGGCGAAGCTCGCGGCGAGGAACGCGCCCATCCACGACCACATGGCGTAGAGCTCCCACATATGGCCGAAGTACCCCAGATTGGCGAGCCTCAGGGGAGGGTGGGTGAAGGCGGCGAGCGCGTAGGCCGCCTTGAAGCGGGGCGCGCTCACATGGCCCGGCCCGATCCGGTGGGCGTTTATGGCGAGCCCGGCCAGCAGCGCCAGGGCCGAGCTAGCGAGCAGCGTCGCGCGCCAGTCGTCGAGCGCGAAGACGCCGATCAGATGCGGCATCGCCGAGCCCAGCGTCACCGCGCCCACCAGGATCCCCACCAGCACCCCGCGGTCGCCGTCGGCCCAGGCCGACGCCATCTTCATGCCGACCGGATAGACGCCGGCCATGGCGGCGCCGGTCGCGGCCCGCAGCCCGAGCGTCGCCACGCCAGCCGGGTCGGTCCAGACCATGCCGGCGTTGGCGGCGGCGGCCCCGAGGCAGCAGCTCATGAAGAAGCGGCGCGGGTCTAGCCGGTCGGCGAGCCCAAGCACTGCGCTCGTCAGCGTGCCGGCGACGAAGCCGAGCGCCACCGCGCTCGTCGCCAACGCCCCCCAGCCGGCAGACAGGCCGAAGTCGCGCTTCAGGATGGGCAGGATCGCGGCCGAGGAGAACCAGACGCTAAGCGCCATCACGCAGCACGCCGTCAGCAGCGCGATCGCCCGCCATTTGCCGGCGCTTGCGCCGGTCCGCCCCTGGGCCTGCGGGGCGGTCGGATCGGGAGCGCGGCGCATGGCGGGCCGCAAGGCCGTCAGCCGTGATTGAAGACGAGCGTCTTGGTGGCGCAGAACTCGAGCATCGCCTCGAAGCCCTTTTCGCGCCCGTGGCCGCTCTTCTTGACGCCGCCGAAGGGAAGCTCGATGCCGCCGCCGGCGCCGTAGCCGTTCAGGAAGATCTGTCCGCAACGCACCCGCTTGGCGACCCGCATCAGCCGCCCGGCATCGCGCGTCCAAACGCCCGCCACCAGGCCGTACTGGGTGGCGTTGGCGATCCGGACCGCGTCGGCCTCGTCCTCGAAGGGAAGCGCCGAGAGCACCGGCCCGAACACCTCCTCGCAGGAGAGCTCGGCGTCTTCGGGCACCGGTCCGTAAAAGGCGGGCGCCACATAATAGCCGCCCTCCGGCGCGCCGTCGGCGACTTGGCCCCTGGCGATCAGCGGGATGCCGGCCTTCTCGGCTCGCTCGATGAATCCCTTCACGCGCTCGGCCTGGCGGGCGCTGATCAGCGCGCCGCAATTGAGGTCGGCGTCGTGCGGTCCCGCCGTCAGCTCGGCGAAGCGCGATTTGAGCGCCGCGACCACCTCGTCGAAGGCCGCGCGCTCGATCAGCACCCGGCTTCCCGCCGAGCACGTCTGCCCGCCGTTCTGCACGATGGCGTTGAGCACCACGGGGAGCGCGGCCTCGAGATCGGCGTCGGCGAAGATGATCTGCGGCGACTTGCCGCCCAGTTCCAGCACGCAGCCGATGTGGTTCTCGGCGGCGGCCTTCTGGACCAGCGTGCCGACCTCCGGCGAGCCGGTGAAGGCGAGGAAGTTGATGTCGTGATGGGTGGCGAGCGCGGCGCCGGCCTCCTCGCCCAGCCCCGTCACCACGTTGATCGCGCCCCTGGGAAAGCCCGCCTGCTCCGAGAGCGCGGTAATCCGCAACGGCGTGAGGCACGCCTCCTCCGCGGGTTTGAGCACCGTCGCGTTGCCCATGGCGAGCGCCGGCGCAAGCGTGCGGCCGAACATCTGCGCCGGGTAGTTCCAGGGGATGATGTGGCCGGTCACCCCGTGCGGCTCGCGCAGCGTGGTCACCGCATAGCCGCTCATGAAGGGGATGGTGTCGCCGTGCACCTTGTCGGCGGCGGCGCCGTAATATTCGAAATAGCGCGCCGCCGCGACCATGTCGGCGCGTGCCTGGCTCATCGGCTTGCCGGTGTCGCGGGCCTCGAGCGCCGCCAGCTCGTCGGCGTTTTCGGTGATGAGCTCGCCCAGCCGCATCAGCATCCTGCCGCGCTCGACCGCCGTGAGATGCCCCCAGTCGCCTTCCTCGAAGGCCCGCCGCGCCGCGGCGACGGCCTGATCGACGTCGTCGGCGCCGCCGCGTGCGATGCGCGCGAACACCTCCCCGTCGCTGGGCGAAACCACATCCACGGTACCGTCCGACTCCCGCCAGGCGCCGTCGATGAAGTTGGAATAGGTCTCGATCGTCTCTCCGGCGCGCGCGGCGCCCGTGCGGCTTGTCATACCGTCCTCCCGATGTGGTGATTCAGGGCCTTTCCTCTCCATATGGGATCAATTCTGTTTCCCGATTGGCGTGTGCGATCCGGTGTCGAAACGGGTGCAGCGCGATGCCGGCGCATCTCTCGAGGCCGGTTCGGTGCCGGGCGCCCGCCAATCGGAAACCCATGTCTGGCGGTGCGCTTTTGCCCCATGACCGGCGCAAAGCCGCTCGGCCGTAGGTCCGATACGCCCTTCGTGCCTTTGCTTGATCCTGGCGTAAAATCACTCCGTCAGAATGGTTCCATATGGAGAGGGAAGGCTCTAGGTCTAATGGACTGGACCGGGACGCCCTTGTCAATCTATGGGATAGTGGGGCGCCGATCTATGGCCGGGCGGAGCGGCGCGCGTATGGATTCGCGTTTGATCGGGCGCTATCGTGCAGCGGGATCCAAACGCCCCCGGAGGCTCGCCCCATGTCGAAATTGGAGCTCGTCAGTTCGATCGTCTGTCCCTTCGCCCAGCGCACGCGCATCGCGCTCAGCGAGAAGGGGCTTGCCTACGACACGCTTGAAATCGAGTTCGTCGGCGACCGCTTCGACAAGCCGCAATGGTTTTTGGATTTGACTCCAACCGCCTCCGTCCCGGTGCTCAAGCATGACGGCAACGTGATCTACGAGTCGGACATCATCAACGAGTATCTGGACGAGTGTTTTCCCGAGCCGCCGATCATGCCGCGCGACCCGGCCGAACGCGCCCGGGCGCGCCAGTGGCTGGCCTATTCCAACGCGAAATTCCTCCAGGGCTATTACGGGGTGATCATGTCGCAGGAGGCCGCGCGCCAGGAGTACTACCGGAACGAGTTCGCCGAGCGCCTGCGCTACATGGAGCGCGAGGGGCTGGCGAAGCTGAGCGGCCCGGGCCCCTATTGGCTGGGCGGGGCGATCTCGCTCGTCGACATCTCCCTCTATCCGTTCTTCGAGCGCTTCCCCATGCTCGCCCATTACCGGAACTTTCATTTGCCGGCGGACTGCGAACGCCTGGCGGAATGGCTCGCGGCCATGCGGCAGCGTCGCAGCGTGATCGAAACCCGCGAAAGCGACGAGTTCCACATCGGCGTCTATACCCATTACGCAGCCGGCACCCAGAAGGGCGTGACGGCGCGGGAGATGGAGAAGATGCTGGCCTGACCGATCCGGTCGGGTCGGGGGCCGGTTGCGTTTTCGGGAGCGGCATGTGAGCGGCAAGGTTTGTTTCATCACCGGGATCGGTGGCGGCACTGGCGAGGCCACCGCCCGGCGTTTCGCCCAAGGCGGCTACCGGGTCGCGATGCTGGCGCGGAAACCGGACCTCATAGGAAAACTCGAGCAGGAACTGGAAGGCGCGCGCGCCATCGTCTGCGACGTCGCCGACCTCGATCGCCTGATTGAGGTTTGCGGCGCCGTCGAAACCGAAATGGGCACGCCAGACGTCGTGATCCACAACGCCGCTCGCGGCACGTTCACGCCCTTTCTGGAAACCGAGCCCGAGAATCTCGAGCGCAATTTCCGCGTCAACACCACCGCGCTGCTTTATTTGGCGCGTGCCTTCGCGCCCGCCATGATCGAGCGTGGCAGCGGTTGCATCATCGCCACCGGCAACACCTCCGCGCTGCGCGGCAAGGCCAATTTCGCGCTGTTCGCGCCGACCAAGGCGGCCCAGCGCGTCCTGGCCCAGGCGCTGGCTCGCGATCTGGGACCAAAGGGCATTCATGTGGCCTACGTCTTGATCGACGCGGCCATCGACGCGCCCTGGACCAGAAACAGGTTCTGGCCGGATAAGCCGGACGATTTCTTCGCCCAGCCGGCGGAGATCGCCGAAGAGATTTGGCATACCGCCCAGCAAGGGCGCTCCACCTGGTCCTTCGCCGTGGAGCTCAGGCCGTATCACGAGGTTTGGTGATGCTGGAATTACGACCGGCCGCGCGGCGGCATTTGTTCGCCATGCCCAATTCGAGCACAATTGAATAGGATGGCGGTGAAGGTAATAAATACCGCGTTGAGTAGGGAGGTCGCATGAAGGGCTTGATGCAGGACTGGCCGCTGCTGGTCCACACGATCATCGATCACGCGGCGCTTAATCACGGCGAGCGGGAAATCGTCAGCCGCCCCGGCGCGGGGCCGATCGAGCGCACCACCTATGCCGAGCTCAGCCGGCGCGCCAGGAAGCTCGCCAGCGCCCTCAAGCGCCGCGGTTACGGCTTCGGCGACGTGCTCGGCACCATGGCCTGGAATGGCGCCCGCCATCTGGAGACGTGGTATGCGATCTCGGGTCTGGGCGCCGTCTGTCACACGCTCAATCCCCGGCTGTTCGAGGACCAGCTCGACTACATCATCAACCATGGCG
>CAYVYD010000141.1:0-6801 GCA_964454415.1 uncultured Hyphomicrobiaceae bacterium
TCGCGACCGCCTCATAGGCGTGTCCGATGTGGGGGGCGCCGTTGGGATAGGAAATCGCGGTGGTGATGTAGAATTTAGGCTTGCCCGCCATCGCCAACCCAAGCGTCTTGTTTTTCAGCCATGGCGCGGACGTTCACGCCCTGCCCGTCATTTCCCGCCGGGCAACCTCCTCGATCCGGAAAAAGGTCCCCAAAACAAAGCTTTTTCTGTCGAGATTGAGCGCGGTCGTCTCGGTTCTGCTGCGCTGGACTGTTTCCCACAGCTCCGCCCAACGCGCAAGGGAAGAGGCGCTCATCATGGCTTGCGAAAGCCCCGCCTCCTCACCGATCGCCCCCTGTCCGGTGGCGGCGTGACGCATCAGCCGCAGGAACAGCCCTTCAAGCAGACCGAGCGCGAGCTCGTAGCGCGCCTCGGCGCCGCGCGCCGCCACGGCTTCGGCGAATTTGTGGAGGGCGCGGTGGTCGAGGCGGGGGAGCGATTTGAGCGCGCCGATCAGCTCCCCATAGAGCGCGAGCGCGTCATTGGCGATGAGCTGGAGCGCGTCGCGGACGCTGCCCTGCGCCAAGGGGACGCAGCGGGCGAGCGTGGTTTCGTCGGGTTCGGGGGAGCCCGAGGCGGCAATCGCCACCAAAACCGCGCGGCGCAAATCGTCCTCGCCGAGCGGCGTCAGCGCGAGCGAGCGGCAGCGCGAGCGTATGGTGAGCGGCAGACGGCCCGGTGTCGATGAGATCAGCAGGAAGACGCAAGCCGGCGGCGGCTCCTCCAGCGCCTTCAAAAGCGCGTTCGCCGCATTGGCGTTGAGATCGTCGGCGCGGTCGACGACGACCACGCGCCACCCGTCGCTGCCCGCCGTGTTGCCGAGGAAGGGCCGCAGGCCGCGCACCTCGTCCACGGTGATGTCCTGGGCGAAGCGCTCGCGCTTGGCGGACCAGGGACGGCGCAGCACCAGGAGATTGGGGTGGGAGAGCGCCGCGACCCGGGCGAAGGCGGCACCGGCCGGATCGATCCCGAGACCGCCGCCGCTCCGGACGCGCTCCCGCTCGCTTGCCAGCAGAAAGCGCGCGAAGCGGTAGGCAAGGGTCGCCTTGCCGATTCCTTCCGGCCCCGTGATCAGCCAGCCGTGATGCAGCCGGTTCGATTTGAAGGCGTCGAGCAGCTGCGCCTCGGCCGCGCCATGGCCGATCAACTCTCCGGTCTCGCGGGGACGGGCGAAGCCTTCGAGGCGGTCCGCCTCGGCGGGCCGCTCCCTCTCCTCGACGCTGTAGTCGGGCGCGGCGCTCATGGCTTCAGCCGCTCCTCGACCGTCTTCCAGATATCCTCGGCGACCGCCTCCTCCCCGCGCGATCCGTCGATCACGGCGCAGCGCTCGGGCTCGTTCTGGGCGATCTCAAGGAACGCCTGGCGCAGCCGGTCGTGGAAGGTGATGGCGCGGGTCTCGAAGCCGTCCGTCTCGCCGCCGCTCTCGCGTTGCCGCTCGCGCGCGCGCTTCAGCCCTTCCTCGGCCGGCAAATCGATGATGATGGTGAGATCCGGTCTGGTGTCGGCGACGACCAGGCGCTCGAGAACGTCGATCAGCTTCGGATCGAGCGAGCCCGCGCCCTGATAGGCGCGGGTGGAATCGGCGAACCGGTCGCAGACGACCCACTTGCCCTCGCCGAGCGCCGGCCGGATGGCGGTTTCCAGGTGATCGTCGCGCGCCGCCGAGAACAGGATCGCTTCCGCGAACGGTCCGATGTCCTTGGCCTCGTCGGAGAGCAGAAACTCGCGGATCTTCTCGGCCCGCTCCGAGCCGCCGGGCTCCCGGGTGGCGAGCACCGCGTGGCCCGCCTGCTCCAACCGCTCCGCCAGCCGGTGTAGCTGGGTCGACTTGCCCGTCCCCTCGCCGCCTTCGATGGTGATGAATTTGCCGCGCGCCATGATCTTCAGTTGTGGCGTGGACGCCGGTTATCCGCAATCAAGAATTGCGCTTAGTCCACCCAATGCATGCAGCGGTCGCCCTCGCCCTCGCGCCAACTACGGCGGGCGCGGACGCGCGCGCCGTAGAGGTCGACATTGGGCCAGCGCTCGGCGAGGTCGACGCGCGTGTCCTTCAGCATGGAAAGCGTGGCACCCAGCGCGCAGTCGGCGAGCGTGAAACCCGTCTCGGCCAAATGGTCCCGCGTCTCGAATTCTTCGTGGAGTACGTCCAAGGCCCGCGCGAGGTCGGATACCGCGAGCTCGAGCCTCGCCTCGCTGGCGGGCTCGACGCGGCGGCGCGGCGCCAATACGTCCGACCACCAGATCGGTCCGCAATAGGGCGCCAGATGAACGCTTTCGAAGAACAGCCAGCGGGCGAGCCGGGCATCCTCGATTGCGTCCAGCGGCCACAGGGTGCCGCTCGCCGCCCGCCCCAAATACTGCAGGATGGCGCCGGATTCGGCGATTGCTTTGCCCTCGACCTCGAGAACGGGAACCTTCCGATGCGGATTGATCCGCTTGAACTCCTCGCCCATCTGCTCGCGCTTGGCGAGCGAGATCGGTTTCCGCTCGCAATCGACCCCTAGCTCCGCCAGGGCCATGTGGATCTTCAGGCAGTTGGGCGTGTAGAAGGTGTAAAGCCGCATCGGCGCCGGGCGGGGACCGCGCCCCTATAGAATCCAGCCGAACGCAAGGTTCAGGAGGGAATCGAATCCGCGCGACAGCACGCCCGACCTTTCGATGTCCTGGCCGGCATAGAGAGGCACTTGGGTGGTCGCGTCGTTTTCGCCAGTCACTTGCAGCATCGCCACCTGCGTCCCCTTGGCGATGGGCGCCTTGAGCGGCCCCTCATAGACGATGCTCGCCTTCACCTTCTTGCTCGCCGCCCGGGGCAGCAGAATGTGCACCCCGCCATCACCCACCAGGGGCAGGTAATACTGGCTGCCGCCCCAGACGATCGCCTCGCCGACGGTCTCGCCCTCGTCGAACAGCGTGTATTGCTTGAAGCTGCGGAATCCCCAGTCGAGCAGCTTGCGTGCCTCCCGGTTGCGGTCGCTCTTGCTCTTGAGGCCGTTGAGGACGACGATCAGCCGTTGGTTTCGTTGCCGGGCCGATGCGACGATGCCGTAGCCCGAGGCCTTGATGTAGCCGGTCTTCAAGCCGTCGGCGCCGATATAGGTCTCGACCAGCGGGTTGCGGTTGATGAAGTTGTGCTTGCGGTACTTGAATTCCTTTTGCGAGAAGTAGTGGTAGTACTCCGGATATTCCTTGATGATTTGGCGGGCGAGCATCGCCAGATCCCGCGCCGTCATCATGTGATCGGGATGGGGCAATCCGGTCGAATTGGCGAAACTTGAATTCTTGAGGCCGATTTCCTTCGCCCGCGCGGTCATCGCCTCGGCGAAGGTTTGCTCGTTGCCGCTGATCCCCTCGGCCAGAATGATGCAGGCGTCGTTGCCCGATTGAACGGCGATGCCCTGCAGCAGCTCATCCAGCGTGGCGGTCTCGTTGAGCGGCACGAACATCGCCGACCCTCCAGACGGCGCCCCGCCCGTGCGCCAGGCATGTTCGCTGGCATTGAACTCGTCGTCGAGGGAGAGGCGCTTTTCCTTGAGCGCCTTGAACACCAGCTCCAGCGTCATCAGCTTGCTCATGCTTGCCGGATGCATCAGCTCGTCCGCGCTCTTTTCGAACAGCACCGAATTGGTGTCGGCGTCTATCAGGATCGCGAATTCGGCCTTGGTCTCGAAGGGCGCGCGCTTTTGCGCCAGCGCCGCGTCCCTCGCGCCAAGGCCCAGCAGAATGCCGGCGCCGAGCGCCAGGCACATCAATGGAAGGAGGATCCGACGGGGCGGACTCGACACGACGCGAACGGCAAGCTTCACTTTGACCTGGACCGGATTGTTTGTTGACCGAGGCCCACTATCAAGCCCCGTGCG
The DNA here is from genome assembly GCA_964454415.1 of uncultured Hyphomicrobiaceae bacterium. Taxonomy (GTDB): domain Bacteria; phylum Pseudomonadota; class Alphaproteobacteria; order Rhizobiales; family Methyloligellaceae; genus JAJFHN01. The sequence goes on from CAYVYD010000141.1 coordinate 3,897, forward strand.
GCAAAAATCAACCAAGCGACGCGCCCGGATGCGCAAGCGGCGGATTGGGCGGCGGGCAAGGCCTCAGTCGCCGACGATGGAGGCGCCGCTCGCCCCCGCCTGCACCACTTGCCGCAGCGTCTCGTCGGCGAGGTCGCGGGCCTTGAAGGGGCCCAGCCGGACGCGGTGATAGACCGTCCCGTTGACCGTCGCGGGCGATATCTCCACCCTGCCGAAGGCGGCTAGCCTGTCGCGCAGACGCTCGGCGTTGCTGCGCAGCTTGAAGGCGCCGGACTGCACGTAAATCTGCCGTTGTCTGACCCTGGGCGCGGTGTTTTCCGCGCCCGCCTCCGGGACCTCGTCTCGCGTCACCCCGGAAACACTCGAAGTGACGACGGGGTCGGCCTGGAGGGAGGCCGCTTGCATTGTCCCTTGCCGCGCCGCGGCGGTCCTGCCCTCTGCCTTGTCCCGCGCGGCCGCCGCCGCGGCCTGGTCGCGCCGTTGCCCGGCGCCGTTCTCGGCGTCGCGTGCATCGGTTGCAGTCTCCGAAGGCGGCATAACGGGTGCGGCCGCTGCGACCGTGACCGCCTTGGCCTTGTCCTCGTTCTTCGCCAGCGGTTTCCAGGCGGGCGCGGCGCTCGAACGCGGCGGGCCGGTCAGACCCGCCATGCGCGCCCAGGGCTGGCTCGCCAAAACCTGGCGTTCATAGGTATCGTCGCCGCTGAGCGGCGCGCGCTTGAGATAGGTCACCCTCACTTGCGTGGTGCCGTTGCGCCTGAAGCCCAACAGCTCGGCCGACCGCTTGGACATGTCGATGACGCGGTTGTGGGCATAGGGGCCGCGGTCGTTCACCCGCACCACCAGCGAGCGGCCGTTGGCAAGATTGGTTACCTTGGCGTAGATCGGCAGCGGCAGCGTCGGATGCGCGGCGGTCAGCGCGTTCATGTCGTAGATTTCGCCATTGGCCGTATAGCGGCCGTGGAACAGCTCGCCGTACCACGAGGCTACGCCTACCCTGTCGTAATGCGCGTCCTCCCGCGGGTAGAACCATTCGCCGTCGATCTGATAGGGGCTGCCGACCTTGTAGACCCCTCCCCCCTTGGGGACCGGCTGGCCAAGCTCGACGACGCGCTTGGAGAAATTGCTGCCGCTCTTGAAGCCCAGACGGCCGCAAGCGGCTAGAATGAGCGCCACGGTGACGGTGACCGCGAGTGCCGCGGCAATCCCCGCGCCCCACCTCGCGGGCGGGCCGCCAACGTCCATCGCTGTGGCGGAGAATTGACGCACGATACCCGACCAATCACGCGAACACTTGCCAGCATCAAAATCCGCCCGGCAAAATGGCGGGCGGTTGACATCACTCTTCCCCGCAAGAGTTAGGAATTTATGAATCGCCCATGAGTCTGACCCGCGATCTCATCCGCCTGATCCGCGCCAAGCCGGTCGGGCGGCGCGACCTCGAACAGGCCGCGCTCCTGGTGCTGGACGCGGCGGCGGATTTCATCGCCGGCGCGCAGAGCGATCCTGGCCGGCGCCTGCTCGGCTGGGCGCGCTCTGAAGGGTTTGTCGGCAATGGCGGTCTTGGCGAAGACGCCGGACGCAACGCCTTCCTGCTTGGCTCCCTCGCCCATATTCTCGAGGTCGACGATCTGCATCGCCGCTCGGTCGTCCATCCAGGCTGCGCCGTGGTGCCCGTGCTTTGGGGGCTTGCCGCCCCGGCGCCCGAGCCGGTCGCGGGAGACCGCGCGCTCACCGCCTGCCTGCACGGCTACGAGGCGGCGGCGAGGCTGGGGCGCGGCGTCGGGCCCGCGCATTACAGGATTTGGCACAACACCGCCACTTGCGGCCCCTTCGGCTCGGCCATGGCCGCCGCCCATCTGCTCGGCCTGGATGAGGAGGGCTGCGTCGATGCGCTCGGCAATGCGGGCACCCAGGCGGCCGGTCTATGGCAATTCATCGAGACCGGCGCCATGTCGAAACATCTCCATGCCGGGCGCGCCGCCGAGGCCGGCACGGTGGCGGCGGGTCTTGCGGCTCACGGCGTGACCGGCGCGCCCGACATCCTGGAAGGCGCCCGCGGCTTCTTCGCCGCCATGTGTCCCGACGCACTGCCCGAGCTGCTACTGGCGGACCTCGAGAGTCCATGGGAGCTCCACGCGACCTCGCTCAAGCCTTGGCCCTCGTGCCGCCACACCCATCCCGCGATCGACGCCGCACTCGGCCTCCACGCCAAATTGACCGCCATGGGACTGGGTGCTGAAGCGATCGAGGAGATTCGCGTGGGCGCCTATCCGGCGGCGCTGGATCTCTGCGGCCGGGGCGATCCACAAACGGCCTATGCCGCGAAGTTTTCCCTGCAACACTGCGTCGCGGCGGCACTCGCCGACGGCGAGGTGTGGTTCGAAGCCTTCGAGGCGCCGGCGCGCGCCGCCTTGGCGCCGCTGCGCGCGCGCGTCCGCCTGGCGCCTGATCCTGCCCTCGAAGCCACCTATCCCGAGGCCTGGGGAGCGGCCCTGGAGGTTCGGCTGAGCGGCGGGCGAAGCCTCGCCGCCCGGCGTGACAACGCCAAGGGCGATCCCGAATTGCCGTTTTCGGCCGCCGAAACCGTCGCCAAGGCGGCGAGGCTGATGACGTTCGGCGGCTGCGGCGACCCGCGGCCCTTCATCGACGGCGTCCTCGCCATGGCCGATGGCGCCCCCCTGCCGCCCCTGCCGCGCGCCTTCCCCGGCGATCTCGCCGCCCGCACCAAGGCGGCCGAATGAGCCGTTCCCGTGTGCGCCAAGGCGGCCCGGGGCTTTAACCCGAGCATCATGGTTTATAACTTAGGATCGTTGCCGGATGGGTGGCCGAGTGGTTGAAGGCACCGGTCTTGAAAACCGGCAGGCGCGCGAGCGTCTCGAGGGTTCGAATCCCTCCCCATCCGCCA
>CAYVYD010000142.1:0-6784 GCA_964454415.1 uncultured Hyphomicrobiaceae bacterium
CGAAGCGGCCGTCGATGGCGCCGTCATAGGCGCCCTTCTCCTTGAGCAGGCGCTGGAGCTCGACGCGGAACGGTTGGCCGACGGCGGCCGAATTGGCGGTCAATTCGCGGATGGCGTGCCGATTGCCCGCCTCGATGGCGGCGACGGCGAGCTCGGCCGCCTTGCGGTAGTCGCGCGGGACGCCGCGCCCGTCGTGATAGAGCACCGCCAGGTTGAAGAGGGCGGTGGTGAAGTTCTCATCCACCGCCTTCTGGTACCAATAGGCGGCCTCCTTGAAGTTCGGCGGCAGACCCTGGCCGCTGTGATAGCTGACCGCCAGATTGTACATGGCGGGCGGGTCGCCCTTCTGGGCGGCCTCGCGGTACCAGCGCGCCGCTTGCTTCATGTCGGGCGCCGTCCCCGAGCCCGTGCGGTAGAGATTGCCGACCCAGCGCATCGCCTCCGCGTTGCCCTCGACCGCAGCCATTCTGTAGAAGCGCATGGACTTGGCGAAATCCTTGGCGCCAGCGAGCCCCAGGAAATTCGCCTCTCCCAGCCGCAGCATGGAGGCCACGTGGCCCTTCCGGGCCGCCTGCTCGAACAGGCCGAGCGCCGCGCCGCGATCCTTGATCACGCCGTTGCCGGTCCATTCGCGGACCGCCAGCAGATAGAGCGAACCGACATCGCCCGCTTGGGCGGCCTTGCGCAGCCAGTGCGTGCCGTTCGCCGGATCCGCGGCACCGAGCCGGCCGCTGAAATAGAGCGCTGCCAGCGACCGCATGGCGTAAACGTCACCGGCCTCGGCCTTGGGGACCGAGTCGTGCAGGAAGGCGCCCATCGTCGCCTTGTGCCCGTGCGCGGCGGCGCCGCGCCAAACCTTGAGATCGACGGCGGTGCCGGGCCCGAGACCCGCGAGCTGCCGTGTGAAACCCGCCACGCCGGTAACCGGCTTGCCGTCCAGCTCCAGCACCACGTCGCCCACCTCAAGGCCCGCCTTCGCCGCCGGGCCGCCCGCCGCCATGCCGCGGATCTCGACGCCGCGGGGGGCGGCCAGGCCGAGCGCCTCGGCGCGGGCGGGCGCAAGATCAGCGAATTCGAGACCCAAATAGCCGACGTCGCCGGACGCGGCGCCGGCGGTTTGGCCGTTGGAGGCCGCCCGCGTTCGCGGCGCGCCGCCGAGGTCCGCCTTCCCCTCCTTCTGTGCCGTCTGACCCCAACCCCAGAGCAGATAGGCGCCTAGCGCCAGGGCGGCGGAGGCCGCCACCACGCCCAAGGCGCGCCAGGGCGCGCGCGGAACCCCGGAGGATGGCGGGGCGGGTTTGGGGGCCGGAGGGGCGGCGGAAGCGGCGGCGGCCGCGGCCTGCTTCCCAGAGCCGGGCGGAGCGGATTTGGCGGTGGCCGAGGTCTTTTTCCTGGGCTTCCGCGACCGCGCCTTGCCGCGATCGATGGCGGTCCCGCAGGCGTGACAGAACTTGTCCTTCGGGCCGATTTCGGCCCCGCAACTGGTGCAATGCTTCGCCATCGCTGTCCGTGACCGGGTGATCGGGGGTCAATCCGTTCCAGGGCGGCCGCACGGGGCGGCCCTCTCCAGGGTAGCGGGAGTTGGATGCGAACGCCAAGGGGGCTTGGCGTCGAAGGGGGTCCGGACGCCGAGGGGGCGGCGGCGCCCGGACCGCGGCGGGCTTAGCAGTCGTAGCCGCCGCAATGGCTGTGGCCGCCTGCGCCGCCAGCGGCGACGGCGGCGCCGACGATGCCGATGATGCCGCCGGCGATCTGGGCGCCGTTGGCTCCGGCGCGCCCGCGCGGCCGCCGCCGGTGCGGCACACGGCGCACGACGCGGGTGCGCTTGACCTTGGTATGGGCATGCCCGCCGGCGGCGACCTTAGGCTTCGCCCCTTCGCCGCCGTCGGCCTCGACCGGCCGGCAGGAGGCGCGCTGACTGTCCCAATACTGGCTGGAGGCGCAGCCGGCGGCGGTGGCCACTTCGCGGCAGCTCTGCTTGAAGCGGTCGAGGCCGCGCGCCGCGCTTGCCGCCTCGGGCACGCCCAGCCTGGCGAGCTCGCCCTGCCAGAAGACGAGGCTCGGCACGGCGCACGAATTGCCGGCCTTGGAGGCCTGATCGAGCATGCCGTTGATGGTGCCGATGACGCCGATGGCGGCGGGGTCCAGGCCAGAGCTGTCGGATCCGCCGACGCGGGTGCCGGCTCCGGGACCGCCCTGGGCCGCCGCGGAGGCTCCGCCGCCGCCTTGGCTACCGGTGTCGCCGGGGCTTGCCGGCGTCCCGCCGTTCCGCGCGCCGGGGGACGCGCCGCCGTTGCCGCCGGCTATTCGCGGTCCATGGCTGTTGGCGGCGTTGGCGCCGGCGCCGGCGTCCTGTCCGGTAATCCAAGATGTGTTGCTCGGGTCGCCGGCCGGCTGGTTGAGGCCGACCACGGCGCCGATGCCGCTCAACAGGTGGGGGACGAGCTTCACCAGGACGGCGGCGACCGCGATTCCCGTGGCGATCCAGCCGGCGTTACCGGCGACCCATTGCGCCGCTCCCTTGGCCAGTTGCGGCAGGCCGGAAGCGACGACCTTTTCCTTGATCGCGGTGCCGACGCCCTTGCCCCATTCGACGATGGCGCCGCCGATCTCCTTGGCCACGGCAGGCAAGGTGGGCTTCGCCGTCTGAAGCGCGTTGAGCGCGCCGCGCGCGCCCTCCTTGAGGGCCTGGGGCACCAGGCCTTCCGGCGCGTGCTTGATGAGCTCGTTGACGATGGTGTGCGGATTGCCCTGGCCCGGCACCCATCCGGTTTGATCCCTGGCGAGGGTGAGCGCCTGGTCGAGCGTCCTGCCTTTATCGAGCGCGTTGGCGATGACCTGCGCCGCCTTGTCCTTTGCGGCGCTGCCCCAAATCAGGGGACCTGAATTCGCTGTGCCACCCATGGTTCCTCTCCCGTCGCGAGGCCGCGACGTCTCCAATCGAGCGCGCGCGCCGCGTTTGCGGATGCATCGCTCATGGATTGGTCGCGGCGGCGGCCGGAAAGGTTCAATGGCGGCGGCAAGAAGGCGCGCGCCGAAGGTTGGGTGAGGAGGGGTTAGACGGGGGAGGCGCTCAGGGGGCGGGCGCGGGGAAGCCCTCGTCGCGGGAGGCGAGCGTTCCGATGCCGGACCCCTCGGGGGCGTGCGTTCGCGGGAACTTGCGGCGCAAGAGGCGCCACAGGAGCAGCGGCAGATCCATCACACCGGGGAGCGGATCGTCGAGGGCGAAGGCCGAGAAGGCCATCAAGCCCTCGAGGGACCTGAGGTAGTCGATCGGCGACAGGGCGCCGGCGCCGATCTGCTGACAGGCCGCGACCGCGTCCCTCGACCAGTGGCACCATTTGACGCCGGTGCGCCCGCGCGTCACCGGCGGGGACTTGCCGGCGGCGAGCCGCCACATGATCCACGGGAAATCGACGCCCGCCGCGGCGCCGAGCCCGATCCACGTCCAGGTCCTGGTGTTGACGTCGAGGATCTTGTAGCGGCCGTCGCGCGCGTCGTATTTGAATTCGACCTCGACCATGCCGTCATAGTCGAGTGACTTCAGGAAACGGCAGGCCGCCCGTTCGACGGCGGCGTCCTCGACGGTCTCGACCAGGGTGCTGGTGAAGCCGAAATCGACCGGATATTGCCGCGTCCGCCGGGCGACCAGCGAGGCGACGGGCGCGCCGCGGCGCCACACCGCGGCATAGGAAAATTGCCGCGTCCCCGAGCCGGGGATCAGTTCCTGCACGATCACGTTGTCCCGGCCGACGAGGGCGGAGGCCAGCTTGTAGCGGCGGGCGAGCTCGGCGCGGTCGTCGACCCGCCAGGCCTTGGCCCGCGAGAGCGGGTCGCCGCCATTGCGCATGGCGGGCTTGATGACCAGGGGAAAGCGGCCCGAAAGGGAGCGCGCCCGCGCGCGGTCGCCGGGGTCGCAGAGCCAGGGATGGCCGATGCCCAACCGGCCGGCGCGGCGGTACATCAGGCGCTTGTCGTGGGCCTGACGCATGACCTTCCATGGCGGCGTCACCAGCCGGTAGACCCGCGACAGGGCGGCGTGGTTCTCCGATACCAGCCGCGCCTCGGGGTCGCCGCCGGGAAACAGCGTCCAGCCCCGCAGACCGTTGCGCTCGGCAAGCTCCAGCAGGAAGGCGGTCGCCTCGGGCGAGGCGGGCCCGGGCCAGGGGATCGCGCGGCGGGTATAGCGCGAATATTTCGCGATCAGGTGGTCGTGGGCGAGGAACCAGACGGGGATTCCGCGCCGGCCGAGGCTCCTTATGACCGCGAGGCTGCCATGGGCGCCGCCGAAGACGATGGCGCCGGGCGCCTCGCCGCCCGCGGCCTCGCGCGGGGCGGGCGAAAGGGCGGCCGCGAGCGCGTCGGGGATCATGGCCGGCCTCGCCTAAGGGCCTGGGTCAGGCGGCGGGTGGTGTAGCGCGAGCCCCAGACGAAGCGCATCAGCGGGCCGTGGCTCGCGACCGAACTGGAGCCGACGAAATGAAGGCCGGGAAGCGAGGATTGATAACCGTCATCGAGCCGCGGGGAGCCGCCGGTGCGCTCGATCCGTTCCAGCACCTCCTTCGGCAACAGGCCGTATTTGGCGATGTCGACGTGGAACCCGGTGCCGAGCAGGACGTGATCGGCGAGCGCGGTCCGGCCGCCGCTCAGCCGCAATTCGACCTTGCCCCCGGTCTCGCGGGCCGAGATGACGCGGACGCCGGAGGTGACGCGCACCCGGTCGAAGCGTGCACGCAGCCAGGCGCTGGCGGCGGGAAGCAGGCAGCGCGCCGCGATGCTCTCGCGGACGTCTTCGGGGAGGCGCCGGTAGAGCCACGGCGCCTCGATCAGCCAGTTGAGATGAGGCGGCCCGACCTCGGACGGCGGCACGGCGGCCTTGCGCAGCGCCCAGGCGAGGCCCGAGGTGGGCGCGGACCGCGAGGGATCGCGGCCGATCCAGCGGACGCCGCCGCGGGCGACGAGCTCGACGCCGGCGCCTGCCTCGCTCAGCAAGGCCGCCGACTCGCAGGCGCTCTGCCCGCGGCCGATGACGGCGACGCGGCGGCCCCTGAAGGCGGCGAAATCGGCGTGATCGGCGGTGTGGCTGACGAGTTCTCCCGGAAGATGGTCGAATTCTGGGGGTATCAGGGCCTGATTGGCGAGACCCAGCGCCAGGACGACGCGCCTGGCGATGACGCTCTCGCCGTCCTCGAGAACGAGCCGATAGCCCGCCCGCGCGGGCTCGAGGCGCGCGACCAGCCGGGAATCGAGGTCGGGGACGGCCCGGCGCTGGAACCACAGGCCGTAATCCAGGAATTCCTGGCGGGAAAACTGATCCCGCGGCGCGATCCCGGCGGCTTGAGCGAAGCGGTCCAGGGTGAAGCGTCCGCCGGGGTCGGCGATGTGGGAGCCGCGCCAGGGCGAGCGCATGACCATCGCCCGCGGCATGTGCTCGCGCCAGAAGGACATCGGCCGCCCGAAGGTCCGGGTCTCGATGCCGGCGGCGCGCAAATGGGCCGCCACGGCGAGCCCGTAAGGCCCGGCCCCGATCACGGCGACCTCGCAGCCGGGCCGCTCGACACGCGCCGCGGCGGCCTCGACCGCGTGGCGGGGGGTCAAATGGCGGGTGTGCGACCCGAGACGGTTCAATACGTTGACTATTTCGGCCTCCATGGGGACGGGGAAACCACCGGCGACCGGCGCGCTCCCGGCTCCGACGGTGGGTTCGGCGATCCCTCGGCAAAGCGCAACGGAATTCGGCCCATATGGTCAACCGCCGCCTCGCCGGCCGCGGCGCCCGTTGCGGGGGCGGAAATCGGCGTCAGATTATGGGACGCCGCGCCAAAACGAGACGTACCGCAAGTCATTCTCGAACCGTTTTGCCCGGTGGCCGTCATGACAGCGTGTTTTCGCAATGGCCGTACCAAGTTTTCGGATTGAGCGGCACCGGCCGGCAAGGCGCGGTCCCCGGCGGCCACGGCCGACCTCAGGCGAAGCCGAGGGCGCGGGCGAGGAGCGAGCCGCCCTTGCGCGACGGCCGGATCGGGCCGAAGGCCACGACGTCGCTGGCGACGGAGGGACCACGCGCCCGGCCACCCCGGTCCGCGTCAACCCCTCCAGGGCCGAACTTGTATAGTCGAACAAGTCGATCACCTTGAACCATAGGGGATTTGCTTCAAGGAATGGTCAGCCATGACGCGAGAATTCGATTAGAATTGAAGGGAGATCCTCAACCCTTTGTTAGGCATGGTGCCGGGTCGCCGCGCGGCGGCCGGACCCCGACCTTAGCGCGGTATCAACAGCAGAAACGGCGGCTGCGAGCTGTCCTTCAAGATCAGCGCGCCCATCGCCGTCATCGCGTCGCCAGCCCCGTTGTCGAAGGCCGCGTCCGTCTCGTAGTCGACGTGATGGTGGAAGATGTCCTTGTCGACATGCTCGAAGATGGCGCGAACGAGCTGATCGGCGGTCTCATCGAAGAGGTTCCGATACGCCTCGAAGGGAAAGGAGCCCCCACGCCGCCTTCGGCGGTGTTCATCATCCTTGCGTTGTGGCTTGCCATGATCGGCCTGCCGTGACCCGACCCGGTGCCTGACGCCCTATCCCCGAAGACGCGGCAACTCATCATTCCATCATTCCATCGCCCAATTGCCACGGTTTCGATTGGCGCGATGGGGCGAGGACGACCGGCCGATCAAGGCCTGTTCAGCGGGACCGTTTGGCCTTACAAATCACCGCGCGGCTCCTTTCCTTGGCCAGGGCTATCGGGCGATGCGGTTGATAGTGCGGTTCGCCGGCGTCATTGCGG
>CAYVYD010000143.1:0-6703 GCA_964454415.1 uncultured Hyphomicrobiaceae bacterium
GGTGCTGATGCTGGGGGGCGCGATCGGCGCCCAATTCGGCGTCGCCGCCGGCCAGAAGCTGCGCGGCGATCAGCTCCGCGCCCTGCTCGCCCTCATCGTGCTGGCGGTCTCGCTTCGCCTCGCCGTCGACCTCGTGCTGGAGCCGGACGAGCATTTCACCATCGCGCCCGCCCTGGGAGGAGGCGAATGACGGGCTCGCGCATCCAGGCAATGCTCGTCCTCGCCGCGCTGCTGCTGGGCGCGTGCCTGGCCCCGCGCACGGCCGCGGCACGCGAAGACGTGCAATCCGATCTCTCCGCCCACGACATCGCCATCGAATCCAACTTCACCGGCGCGCGCATCGTCGTCTTCGGCACCATAGAGAACGGCAACCGCAGCGTCGAGGAGGCGAAGGTCTACGACGTCGTCGTGGTCATCCGCGGCCCCTCCGAACCTGTCGTCTCCCGCCGCAAGACCCGCGTCTTGGGCATCTGGATCAACAGCAACGCCCAAACCTTCGAGGACGTGCCAGGCTACTACGCGGTGCTCTCCACCCGCCCCTTGAGCGACATCGCCAAGCCCAACGTTCTCGCCGGCCGCGGCATCGGACAGGAGAGCCTGCTGCCGATTCCCGAGAGCTTGGCCGATCAGTCCCCGGCCGCTGTCGCGAACGCGCGCGTCTTCCGCGAGGCGATCATCCGCATCAAGGAGCACCAGCGCCATTTCATCGACGACGAACGCGGCGTGATCTTCGTTTCGAAGACGCTGTTTCGCGCCACCCTCGACCTGCCGGCCAACGTCTCGGACGGCGACTATCTGGTCGACGTCTTCCTGTTCAGGAATGGCCGCCTGCTCAGCATCAACCAGCGCAACCTCACGATCTACAAGCAGGGATTCGAGCGCTTCATCTACACCGCGGCGTTCGACTACCCGCTCGCCTACGGCATCGTGGCCGTGCTGGTGGCGATCGCCGTGGGCCTGTCGGCCTCGGCGGTGTTCCGGCGCGACTAGAGCCTAACCGGGCAGCAGATAGCGCGCGGTGACGGGATAGACGTCCTCGCGCCCCAGCATCCATACCGTGAAGTCCGTGGCGCCGAACAGCGGCCGGAAGGCCGGGTCAAGCACGTTGAGTCCGCCCGTATAGGCGCCGAAGGCCGGCATGACCAGGCGCCGCGAATCGGTGATGAAGCACTTGCGCCGCACCGTGCGCCCCCGCCGCGATACCCGCGCCGCAGGGTGCAGGTGGCCCGCCACCTCCTGGGCGGCCGGCCCGTTGACGGGCTCGTGCCGGAACCGCAGCACGCCCAGCGTCAGCCCCGGCACCACGTGCCCGTGCAGCGAGGGCGGCAGCTCGGGATCGTGATTCCCCGTGACCCAGTACCACTCGCGTCCCGCCTGCAGCCTGGCGATCGCCGCGCGCGTCTCGCCGCTCAAGCGCTCCGCCACGCCGGTATCGTGGAAGCTGTCGCCCAGCGCGATCACCCGCTGGGGCGAAAAATGTGAGATCACCTCCTCGAGCCGCTTGATCGTCGCCGCGGTGTCGTAGGGCGGGATCAGATGGCCGCGGGCGGCGAGCACCGCGCCCTGCTCCAGATGCAAATCCGAGACGATGAGCGTGACCTCGCCCGGATGGTAGAGCGCGCCCGAGGGGTGCGCCTCGAAGGCCTCGCCGCACACCCGGATCGCGAGCACGCCCGAGGGCACCTCCGCCTCCCAGGCATAGAGCGAGAGCCGGTATTGCTCAGCCACGCATGGCCTCTTCGATCAGATGCTCGGCGGTCTCGCGCAACACGTCCTCCTGGGCTTCGCCGGCGACCGGCTCGCGGCCGATCTCGAGCATAACCGGAACCGCGAGCGGCGACACCCGCTCTAGGTGAATATGCCTGATTCGCCCCCTGGCCCGCTTGAGGAATTGGCCCAGCCGCGCCACGTCGAGCAGCCCTTGCGCGGTGTCCGCCCAGGTCGCCTGCAGCAGCACGTGGTCGGGCTCGTGCTCGCGCAGCACGTCGTAGATCAGGTCGGAGGAGACGGTCATCTGCCGCCCGGTCTTCTCGGCGCCGGGGTGGCGGCGCTCGATCAGCCCGCCGATGGTGGCGCAGATCCGGAAGGTGCGCTTCATCAGGTTGGATTCGGCGAGCCAGGCATCGAGGTCGTCGCCCAGCATGTCCTCGTCGAACAGCGCCGCGAGCGAGAGGTGGCCGGCGCCGATCATCGCGCCCAGATCCCGCGCGCCCCAGATGGCGAGCGCGTATTCGCTGGCGACGAAGCCGAGCGGCTTGGCGTGGGAGCGCTCCAGCCGCCGCGTCAGCAGCATGCCGAGCGTCTGATGCGCCAGCCGCCCCTCGAAGGGATAGGCCACCATATAATGCTTGTTGCCGCGCGGGAAGGTCTCGACCAGCACCTCCTCGACCTTGGGGATCAGCGATTTGGCCCGCTGGATCGCCAGCCAGTTGGCGACCTGCTCGGGCAGCCGCCGCCATTCCTTATGCGTTGCCAGAATCCGGCGGACCCGGTGCGCCAGATAGGTGGAGAGTGGGAAGGCGCCCCCCTCATAGACCGGGATCTTGGGGTCGGCCCTCGGCGCGCGGGAGACGATCGCCTCCATCTCGCGCAGCCCCTCGAAGCGGAGCACCTCGCCGGCGAAGGCGAAGGTATCGCCGGGGACGAGCTGCTCGATGAACCACTCCTCGACCTCGCCCAGCACCCGTCCCCCCCGCGAGAGCATGGTCTTGCCGGGGCGCGTCGCGCTCGCCTTGCGCCGCCCCAGCCTCACCTTGATCATCGGGGCGGCCACGATCGTCCCGACATTGAGCCGGTATTGCTGGGCGACGCGGGGATGCGAGACGCGCCAGCGCCCCTCCTTTGTACGCCGCAGCCGCGCGTAGCGCTCATAGGCGGAGAGCGCGTAGCCGCCGGTGGCGACGAATTGGACGATTTTGTCGAAGGTGACGCGGTCGAGCCCGGCATAGGGCGCGGCGCTCGCCACCTCGCCATGGAGCGCGGCGGCATCGAAGGGCTCGGCGCAGGCCATGCCCAGCACATGCTGGGCGAGCACGTCGAGCCCGCCCTCGTGCAGCCGCGGCGTGTCCTGCGCGCCCTCGGCCAGCGCCTCCAGCGCCGCCTGGCACTCCATCACCTCGAAGCGGTTGGCCGGGATCATCAGCGCCTTGCTCGGCTCGTCCAGCCGGTGGTTGGCCCGCCCGATCCGCTGGGCGATGCGGCTTGCCCCCTTGGGCGCGCCCACATTGACGACGAGGTCGACGTCGCCCCAGTCGATGCCGAGGTCGAGCGTCGAGGTGGCGACCACCGCGCGCAGCCTGCCCGCCACCATCGCCGCCTCCACCTTGCGCCGCTGTGCGACGTCGAGGGAGCCGTGATGCAGCGCGATCGGCAGATTGTCCTCGTTCAGGTGCCACAGCTCGTGGAACAGCATTTCGGCCTGGGAGCGGGTGTTGACGAAGATCAGCGCCATGCGGTGGTCCTTGACCGCCCGGTAGATTTCCGGGAGCGCGTAGCGCGCGCCGTGCCCCGCCCAGGGGACGCGTTCGAGCGAGCGCAATATGCCGATCCGCGGCTTGGCCCCGCCCGAGGCGGTGATCAGTCGGGCGAGCGCGCTCATGCCCCGCTCGCGCTGGGCCACCAGATAGGCCAGCAGTTCCGAGGGCCGCGCCACCGTCGCCGAGAGCCCGATCGCCGTCATCCCCGGCGCCAGATTCCGCAGCCGCGCCATCCCCAGCGCCAGGAGATCGCCGCGCTTGGAGGCGGTGAGCGCGTGCAGCTCGTCGAGCACCACGAAGCGCAGGGCGCCGAACAGCCGGGGCGCGTCCTTGTGCGAGAGCATCAGCGCCACCTGCTCGGGCGTGGTCATCAGGATGTCGGGGGGGTTGAGCTTCTGGCGCTGGCGCCGCGAGGCCGGCGTGTCGCCGGTACGGGTCTCGAGCGAGACCTCGAGCGCCATCTCGGCGACGGGTTGGCCCAGATTGCGCGCCACGTCGACGGCGAGCGCCTTCAACGGCGAGACGTAGAGGGTGTGGATGCCTTGCCGCCCCTCGCCCGGCCCGCGTATCCCGCCAGCCGTCAGATCGGCGAGCGCGGGGAGAAAGCCCGCCAAGGTCTTGCCGCCGCCGGTCGGCGCGATCAGCAGCGTATCCTCGCCGCGCCCGCCCGCCTCCAGCAGCGCCAATTGGTGGGCGTGCGGGCGCCAGCCGCGCGCGGCGAACCAGCCGGCGAAGGGCTCGGGCAGCCCGTCCAGTGGCAACGCCGTCTGCGCGGCACTCGTCATCGCCTCCACCCTCCGCGCCTCCTTCGTGGCAGGCCCCTCATCTCGCCCGCCGCGCCGCATTCTGCCACGGCTTGACGCGCGCTGTCGCATACCCACATGGGATGTGATAGGTCTGCCTTCGGGCCTCAACGAATCGCGGCAGGAGCAGCACAATGGATCGGTTTTTTGGCGGCAATCCGGGCGTCGTCCTGATCAGGCTCTGCATCCTGTCGGTGATTCTGGGCGTGCTGCTCTCCGCGCTCGGCCTAGATCCCATGGACATCGTCGACAGCTTCATGCGGCTGCTCGAGCGTATCTACAACATGGGCTTCGACGCCATCGAATGGGCCTTCCGCTACTTCCTGCTGGGCGCCGTGATCGTCTTCCCCATCTGGCTGGTCTCGCGGCTCTTCAGGCTCTCGTCCCATCCCGGCCGCCAGACGGGCTCCCTCCCCCGCCGCTCCGGCCGCGGCGACGCGTGATCCAGGAGACGCCCGCCAACGGCGCCTTCCCCGTCGCAGCCGGCCTTCTTTCGTCGCCCCCGGGCTTGTCCCGGGGGTCTAATAGGGCCGTGGCGACCGACGCCGGGGCCCATGCCGGACCGCCCCATTGGATGTCCGGAACGGATCCGGGCATGACGAACAAGAGGCGAGGAGTGCCCGAAGGGCACGACCGGGAATGTAAAAAAACCAGGCGAGGAGTCCCCGAAGGGCACGACCGGGAATGTAAAAAAACCAGGCGAGGAGTCCCCGAAGGGCACGACCGGGAACCTAGGAAATCAGGCACGTCTTCCTCTCCTCCTCATCCCGGGGAGCGCCGCTAGGCGCGTCTCGAGCCATGCAGGACGCGCCTTCGCTCTCCCGGTTCGCGCCCGCCGATGGGCGCTTGGGCTATCGCGAAGTCCTCGCGATCGCCTTCCCCATCCTGCTCTCCAACCTCACCACGCCCTTCATCGGCATCGTCGATACCGCCGCGCTCGGCCGCCTCGGCGCGCCGCACTTGATCGGCGGCGTCGCCGTCGGCGGGGTGATCTTCAGCCTCTTGTTCTGGGCCTTCGGCTTCCTGCGCATGGGGACGACGGGGCTCGCCGCCCAGGCCGAGGGGCGGGGCGAGGAGAAGGAGGTCGCCGCCCTCCTGATCCGCGCGCTGATCCTCGCCGGTTTCGCCGGTCTGCTGCTCGTCATCCTGCAGCGCCCCATCGGCGAGGCCGCCTTCGCGCTGATCGAGGGCTCGGCCCGCGTCGAAGCGGCGGCGCGCACCTATTTCGACGTGCGCGTCTGGGGCGCGCCCGCGGCACTCGCCAACTACGCCATCCTCGGCTGGTTCGTCGGCCGCGGCGACGCCCGCACCGTGCTGCTGCTCACCCTGCTGCTCAACGGCATCAACATCGTCCTCGACGCCCTGCTGGTGCTGGTCTTCGATCTCGGCGTCGCCGGCGTCGCCTATGGTACGCTGGCGGCCGAGATCACAGCGGCGGTCGCCGGCATCGCGCTGGCGCTCCGCGCCGTCGCGGGGGCGGGCGCGCGGCCCTCGCGGTCGCGCATCTTCGAGCCCGCGGGCTTCCTGCGCACGCTGACCGTCAACGCCGACATCATGGTGCGCACCCTGGCGCTGGTCTTCGCCTTCGCCTGGTTCGCCGCCCGGTCCGCCGCGGCCGGCGACGTGACGCTCGCCGTCAACGCCGTGCTTGCCAATTTCTTCCACCTCTCGGCCTATCTGCTCGACGGCTTCGCCTTCGCCGCCCAGGCCCTCGTCGGCCAGGCGATCGGGGCGGCGAGCTTCGCCCGCTTCCGCGGCGCGGTCTCGGTCTCGAGCGGCTGGGCGCTCGCCATCGGCGCGGGCCTCGCGCTCGCTTTTTGGCTGGCCGGCGGCCTCTTCATCGACATCTTGACGGTGAACCCTGAAATCCGCGCCGCCGCGCGCGACTACTTCCCCTGGGTGGCGCTGGCGCCGCTCACCGGCGTGGCCTGTTTCCAGCTCGACGGCATCTTCATCGGCGCCACGCGCACCGCCGACATGCGCAACATGATGCTGGTGAGCCTAGCGCTTTACCTCGCCGCCTGGTGGGTGCTGGCACCGCTTTATGGCAATCACGGGCTGTGGGGGTCGCTGATCGTCTTCTTCGTCGCCCGCGCCGTGACTTTGGGGCTGCGCTATCCCGCGCTCGAGCGGTCTTGCTTCGCTAATAGTTCCGCTCACGGCTAATCCCTTCGCTTCGCTTCGGGGCCTGCGCGGGCGCGCCCTGACCGGGCGGCGCGCAGTCGCGCTTGCCTCGCGTCGCTCGGTTCCGTGACTGCGCGGGATTCCGCCCGAAGGGCGGCAAGGCCGACTGGCCGCCGGTCGTTTAGCCCACCCTCGTGGAGGCCCGAGCGCTCAGCGCGAGGAATAGCCGTGAGCGACTAATAACAAGAGGCGGGGAGCGCCCGCAGGCCGCGACAGGGACGACCAACAAGAGGCGTCGAG
>CAYVYD010000144.1:0-4474 GCA_964454415.1 uncultured Hyphomicrobiaceae bacterium
CTGCTTCGAAACCAAGGCTCGAATAGGCTTCGGCCTGTCCTTCGCCTTGCTTTCTCGCATCCGAACCCTCGAAACCAAACAGAATTGCGCGCTTTTTATGAGTTCTCAGCCTAGGCCTGTGCGCTGGGGCGGGCGGCAATATCGGCGTACCAGCGCAGCACGTTGGCGTGCTCGGCCGGCACCTCCATCTTCGCTGGCTTCATGAAGTCGATGGCGCAAAGCCCGGTGACGTCGGCGATGGTGTAGTCGTCGCCCGTGACGAACGGCTTGTCGGCGAGTTGCTTGTCGAGCACCTCGAGAAACGCCATGGCGCGGCCGCGGTTGACCTCGCCCCATTCGGGGATTTGCGGGTTCTCGAGCACCTTCATGCGCTCTACCGTGTGGCGGAAGGTGTTGCCGACGGTCCAGAACAGATCTGCCTCCATCCGGCGCTGCCACATCTCCACCGTCGCCTTGCCGAGTGCGCCCTTGCCCATCAGCGCGGGCTCGGGTTGCAGCTCCTCGAAGTAGCGGCAGATGGCGACCGTCTCGCAGATCGTCGTGCCGTCGTCGAGCACCAGGACCGGCACGCGCTGCATTGGATTGAGCTTGGTGAAGGCTTCCGACTTGTGTTCGAGCTCGAACAGGCTGACCGACTCGTACTCCACCTCGATGCCCTTCTCGGCCAGGAAAATCCGCACCCGCCGCGGATTGGGTGCCGGCCGCGCCTCTATGATCTTCATCAGCTCGCTCCCCAGTCGCCCGGTTTACCGCTCAAGTGGTAGAGCAGCCCCCCGGCAGGCGCAAGGCGGAGATCGCGGCGGCGCGAGGCGGGCCGGGCTAGAGGCCGCGCTCGGCACGCCAGTCGGCGGGGCGCTCCACCTCGCCCGCCCAGATGCCGCGTTTGGCCGCGCGCGCCCGGGCCTCGGCGCCCTTATAGTCGCCGAAGGAGACCGCCCAGCCCTGCTCCACCAGCCAGCGGTTGAGCTCGGTCTCGCCCACCTGGCAGCGCGCCAGCAGCCGCCCGTGCTGGTCCCTGTTTTCACCCTCGCAGCGCACCCGCTCCCGCCCGATCCGCCGCGCCAGCCGCTTGCTCGCCTCGCGTCCGCACGGCCAGCTCTCCCCGGACCTGGTGCAACGCTGCGGCGCTTCCGGCGCGTCGACGCCCATCAGCCGCACCTCGACGCCCGCGACCTTGAGGCTGTCGCCGTCGATCACCCGCGCGTCGCCCTCGGGCGTGATAGCGTCGGGCCCTGGCAATAGCGCCAGCGCCCCCAGAAGCGCCGTCACGATCAGCGCGAACAGCACCAGATCGGTGAGGCGCGAGGCGCGTACCGCCGCGATCAGACGTTTCATGGGCATGAGTTCCATCGGTGCTATGATTATAGGGCCTCGCCTCGCGTGATGGCATGTGGCATCTCTGTCGCCGACCGATCAACGGGAACCTCCGATGCGCCGCTCAGCCCTCGCCGTCCTCGTTCTGCTGCTGCTCGCGCCCGCCCGCGCCTGGGCGGGGGAACCCGTCTGCGAGGTCGGCCGTCCGGTCCGCATCGCCGGCCTCGACTGGGACAGCAACCGCTTTCACGTCGCCGTCGCCGGCTTCATCCTGAAGCACGGCTTCGGCTGCGACAGCGAAGTGATTCCGGGCTCGACGATCCCGCTGACGACCGGGCTCGCCCGCGGCGACCTCGACATCATGATGGAGGTCTGGAAGGGCCAGCTCACCGAGGTTTGGGAGCGGGCCGAGCGCGCCGGCAAGGTCAAGCTGATGGGCGTCAACTTCCCCGACGCGGTGCAGGGCTGGTACGTGCCGCGCTATCTGGTGGAGGGCGAGGACGCCCCCGCCAAGGGGCTGGTCAGCGTTTCCGGCCTGCCGCGCTTCAAGGCGCTGTTCCGCGATCCCGAGGAGCCCGGCAAGGGGCGCTTCTACAACTGCAAGCTGGGCTGGGACTGCGAGACCATCAACACCAAGAAGCTCGAGGTTTATGGGCTGGCGCCCCACATCACCAACTTCAGGCCCGGCAGCGACGCCGCCCTCGCCGCCGTGATCGCCAGGGCGCACGAGCGCAAGAAGCCGATCCTCTATTACCATTGGGAGCCGAGCTGGATCCGCGCCAAATACGACGCCGTGATGCTTGAGGAGCCGGCCTACGATCCCGCGACCTGGAAGACGCTCAAGGCCAGCGACGATCCCGCCAAGGCCTGTGCCTATCCGCTGGTGACCGTCTACACCGGCGCCAACACCGCTTTCGCCGCGCGCGCGCCCAAGATCGCCGCCTTCCTCGCCGCCTACCGCACCTCCAACGCGCTGACCGGCGAGGCGCTGCTGTTCGTGCAAAACAACAAGGGCGCCGACGCCGATGACGCGGCCCTCGATTTCCTCCGCAACAACGCCGATCTGTGGCGCGGCTGGCTCGCGCCGGAGGCCGCCGCCCGCGTCGCCGAGGCGCTCGCCGCCCACGAGGCCAAGGCGCGGCTCTAAGGGGTGCTAGGCGGTCATGTTCCCCGAGAAGCTCCGCATTCCCCTGGGCGACTGGGTGAACCGCGCCATCGAGTGGCTGGTGGCGACCCACGGCGAGAGCTTCGACGCCTTCGCGGGCGCGCTGCTCTCGGTCCTCGTCGCGCTCGAGCAGGGGCTGCGGGGACTGCCCTGGTGGAGCGTGATCCTCGCCGTTGGCCTGCTGGGGCTTGCCGCCACCAGGGCGCCGCTCAAGGCGCTGGGTCTGATGGCCGCGATGTTCGTGATCGGCCTCTTCGGCCTGTGGGATCTCGCCATGCAGACGCTCGCCATCGTCGCGGTGGCGATCCTCATCTGCGTCGCCATCGGCGTGCCCCTCGGGATCCTAATCTCCTTCTCCCGCCGGCTGCGCACCCTTGTCCTGCCCCTGCTCGACGTGATGCAGACCATGCCGAGCTTCGTCTATCTGATCCCGGCGCTGATGCTGTTCGGCCTCGGCAAGGTGCCCGCCATCCTCGCCACCGTGATCTACGCCACCCCGCCGCTCGTCCGCCTCACCGATCTCGGCATCCGCCTGGTCGACGAGGACGTCGCCGAGGCGGCCGAGGCCTTCGGTGCCAACCGCTGGCAGAAGCTAGTGGGCGTGCAGTTGCCGCTGGCGCTCCCCAACATCATGCAGGGCGTCAACCAGACCACCATGATGGCGCTTGCCATGGTGGTGATCGCCTCGATGATCGGCGCCCGCGGCCTGGGGCAAGAGGTGCTGCTCGGCATCCAGCGGCTCGATTTCGGCCGCGGCGCCGAGGCGGGGCTCGCCATCGTCGCGCTCGCCATCGTATTCGACCGCATCACCCAGGCCTTCGCGCTGAGCGACCACGGGGGCCGCCGCCCGGCGGGATGACGTGGGACAAATCGCGTTCCAGGGGGTGACCAAGATCTTCGGACCGGGCGAGGCCCGCGCCCTCGCCCTGCTCGACGAGGGCGCCACCAAGGACGAGATCCGCGCCTGCACCGGGGCGACGCTGGCGCTCCACGACGTCTCCCTCGAGGTGGGCGAAGGCCACATCTTCGTCGTCATGGGGCTGTCGGGCTCGGGCAAGTCGACGCTGGTGCGCCTCGTCAACCGCCTGATCGCGCCGACCCTCGGCGAGGTCGTCGTCGAGGGACGCCCCTTGAGCGCCATGGGCGCGGCGGAGCTGCGCGATCTGCGCCGCCACCATGTCTCCATGGTGTTCCAGAACTTCGCTCTGTTTCCGCACAAAACCGTGTTGGAGAACGTCGCCTACGGTCTCGCCGTGGCCGGCTGCGGCCGCCGCGCGCGCCAGGAGGCGGCCGAGCGCTGGATCGAGACCG
Organism: uncultured Hyphomicrobiaceae bacterium; assembly: GCA_964454415.1. GTDB lineage: Bacteria > Pseudomonadota > Alphaproteobacteria > Rhizobiales > Methyloligellaceae > JAJFHN01. The sequence goes on from CAYVYD010000144.1 coordinate 3,791, forward strand.
TGGGCCTCGAGGGCTACGAGACCGCCTCGCCCCGCGAGCTTTCCGGCGGCATGAAGCAGCGGGTGGGGCTCGCCCGCGCCCTCGCCACAGACGCCGGCATCCTGCTGATGGACGAGCCCTTCAGCGCGCTCGACCCGCTGATCCGCCGCGACATGCAGGACGAGTTGCTGAGGCTCCAGAAGACGCTCAGGAAGACGGTCCTCTTCATCACCCACGACCTCAACGAGGCGCTCCGCCTCGGCCATCGCATCGCCATCATGAAGGAGGGCGGCGTGGTCCAGGAGGGCACCCCCCGCGCCATCGTCGAGGCGCCCGCCGACGCCTATGTGAAGGCCTTTCTCCGCACCCTGCCGGCGCGCCCGAAACCGGCGAAAAACCGGGGGCCGGGGCGCAAAAAGCCGCCGACAAAGTAAACGGCAAGTTAAGCAATTCACCGCAGACTGGCAGCCGTCATCCGACGCGGTCCGGCCGATCCCGGGCGCGCGGACCAACCCGGTCGCGTGAGTATATGAGTTCGCAAGCAGGCCACCTCGGTAATTCGGGCTCGCGCCCGCGCCGCCAAGGCTCCGACCGCATCAAGGAGGTGCGCGAGCGCCTCGCCTATGGCCGGCCCTCGCGTCCCGAGTTCGATTACGAATTGCTGTTGATGTTCGTGAAGAACGAGCTCAACGCCTCGCTCACCGT
>CAYVYD010000144.1:4574-6669 GCA_964454415.1 uncultured Hyphomicrobiaceae bacterium
GCCCACATCTTCGTGTTCGCCGCCGTCACCGTGGTGATCTCGATCCGCATGATGTTCGCCTCGACCGCCATGCCCATCATCTACGCCGGCACGCTGCCGATGACGGCCGCGCTGGTGCTGCGCTTCCTGCTGCTCGACAACGCCTTCTACTGGGCGATGGCGGCGCTGGCGGTGGGGCTCCACATCTACTTCATCTCGCTGATGCGCGGCCTCAACGCCAACGTGCTGGCGATGCTCGAGTTCCGCGCCGAGAAGGACGCGCTGATCGCCGAGCTCGAGGAGGCCAAATCGATTTCCGACGAGGCCCGCCACCGCGCCGAGGCCGCCAACGTCGCCAAGTCGCGCTTCCTCGCCACCATGAGTCACGAGCTGCGCACCCCCCTCAACGCCATCCTCGGCTTCTCCGAGGTGATGAAGCAGGAGATCATGGGCGCCCACGAGGTCCCCACCTACAAGGAATACGCCACCAACATCCATGAGAGCGGCGAACATCTCTTGAACCTGATCAACGAGATCCTCGACCTTTCGCGCATCGAATCGGGCCGCTACGAACTGCGCGAGGAGGCGGTGCTGCTGAGCGACGTGGCGCAGGATTGCAACCGCCTGCTCAACCTGCGGGCACAGAGCAAGGGGCTCAAGATCATCGAGAATTTCGAAAGCGGCCTGGCCCAGCTCTGGGCCGACGAGCGGGCGCTGCGGCAGATCTGCATCAACCTGCTCTCCAATGCCATCAAGTTCACGCCGACGGGCGGCGAGGTCACGCTTTCGATCGGCAACACCCGCGACGGCGGCCAGTTCCTGAGCGTGCGCGACAACGGCCCCGGCATCCCCGAGGACGAAATACCGAAGGTGATGAGCACCTTCGGCCAGGGTTCGCTGGCGCACCAGACCGCCGAGGGCGGAACCGGCCTCGGCCTGCCGATCGTCAAGAGCCTGGTGCAGCTCCACGGCGGCGACTTCGAGCTCAGAAGCAAGCTGCGCCAGGGCACCGAGGCAATCGCCACCTTTCCCCGCCAGCGGGTGATGCAGGCGCTTCCCCGCCTCTCCGAGCCCGGCGACCCGGTCGTCGAGGAGCCGCGGCCGGCGAGCCTTTGGAACCAGCGCACGAGCGGCCCGCGCCGGCGCGGCTCCTGATACCGGCGATTGTTTCGTCTCCCGCGAGCGCCTACCTAAGGGCTATCGGTAACGGGAGGTTCCCCATGGGCGCATGGCTCGCATTGTCGTTGCTGGCCGCGGCCGGCCTGATCCTCGTGCTGCTGAACGACAGCGCCACCATCGCCGGTCTCCAGACCGGCGATTTCGCCGCGGTCGCGGCGATGGCGGCGCTGCTGATCTATTTCAGCGGCTCGCTGTTCGCCGATTACCGCGGCCGCTTCGCCCACGCGTTGCGCGACGCCCTCATCTGGGCCGGCATCGGCCTGCTGCTGATCGCGCTCTATTCCCTGCGCGGCGAGGTCGAGCCCCTGCTCGCGCGCGTTTCCGGCGAGCTCGTCCCCGGTACCCCCGTCGCCGTGCAGACCGAGCCCGGCGCCCTGCCCTCGGTGCGCATCCGCCGCGACCGCGGCGGCCAGTTCGTCGCCCGCGCCAGCCTCAACGGCGCCACCGTCTCGATGCTGGTGGACACCGGCGCCGCCTCGGTGGTGATCAACGCCAGCGACGCCCGCCGCATCGGCGTCGACACCGCCCGGCTGCACTACGCCGTTCCGGTGATGACCGCCAACGGCACCGCCCGCGCGGCGCGAATCCGCCTGCGTGCGATCGCCATCGGGCCGCTCGTGGTCTCCGACGTGGAGGCGCTCGTCGCCCAGCCCGGCGCCCTGCACCAGAGCCTGCTCGGTATGAGTTTCTTAAGCCGTTTGCGCTCTTATGAGTTTTCCGGCGATTTCCTGACCCTGCGCGGCTGACCCCCGAGTCCCTCGAACGGCCGCCCCGGGCGCCGATTCAGGGAGAGTTTGCCATGGGATCTGGCCTTCAGCACGTCCTCCGCGAGGCATTCGTCTGGCTGGCGGCGGCCTGCGCCGTCGCCGCCGGCATCTATTACGTCAACGCGATCGGTCTGACCTTCGACGAGGCCGAAAACGCCGCGCGCGCGGCG
>CAYVYD010000145.1:0-6642 GCA_964454415.1 uncultured Hyphomicrobiaceae bacterium
CTCGTCAACGAGAACGGCATCATGGATCTGTGGGTGCGCGAGGCGCGGCTCTTCAAATACGGCTCCGGCACCGGCTCCAACTTCTCCAAGCTGCGCGGCGAGAACGAGGCGCTCTCGGGCGGCGGCAAGTCCTCGGGGCTGATGAGCTTCCTCAAGATCGGCGACCGCGCGGCGGGCGCCATCAAGTCGGGCGGCACCACGCGGCGCGCGGCCAAGATGGTGGTGGTCGACATCGACCATCCCGACATCGAGAACTACATCACCTGGAAGGTGGACGAGGAGCAGAAGGTGGCCGCCCTGGTGGCGGGCTCGCGTCTGTGCGCGCGCCACCTCAACGCCATCATCAAGGCCTGCCTCAATTGCGAGGCCGACGGCGACGATTGCTTCAACCCGGCCAGGAACCCGGCGCTGAAGCGCGAGATCCGCGCCGCGCGCAAGGCGTTCGTGCCCGACAACTACGTCCAGCGCGTGATCCAATTCGCCCGCCAGGGCTACAGCGGAATCGAGTTCAAGACCTACGACGCGGATTGGGATTCGGAGGCCTACCGCACGGTCTCGGGCCAGAACTCCAACAACTCCGTGAGAGTCACCGACGCCTTCCTCGCCGCAGCGCAGGAGGGCGGTGACTGGGTGCTCGTCCGGCGCACCGACGGCCAGGCCGCAAAGACGGTCAACGCCCGCGATCTGTGGGAGAAGATCGGCTATGCGGCCTGGTCCTGCGCCGACCCCGGCATCCAGTTCCACACCACCATCAACGACTGGCACACCTGCCCCGCCTCGGGAGAGATCAGGGCGTCGAACCCGTGTTCGGAATACATGTTCCTGGACGACACCGCCTGCAACCTCGCCTCCCTCAACCTGATGACCTTCCGGGCCAAGGACGGCGGGTTCGACACCCAAGCCTTCGAGCACGCGGTCCGCCTGTGGACCATGGTGCTGGAGATCTCCGTCGCCATGGCCCAGTTCCCCTCGCGCCAGATCGCGCAGCTTTCCTACGACTACCGCACGCTGGGGCTTGGCTTCGCCAATATCGGCGGGCTGCTGATGGCTTCCGCCATTCCCTATGACAGCCGCGAGGGCCGCGCGCTCGCGGGCGCCGTCAGCGCCCTGATGACCGGCGCCGCCTACGCCACCTCCGCCGAGATCGCCGGCGAGCTCGGCCCCTTCCCGCGCTTCGCCGAGAACCGCGAGGCGATGCTGCGCGTGATCCGCAACCACCGCCGCGCGGCCAAGGGCGAGCCTCAAGGCTACGAGGCGCTCTCGACGGCGCCGGTGGCGCTCGACCGCGAGGGCTGCCCCGACGAGACCCTTGCCCGGCGCGCGGGCGAGGTGTGGGACGAGGCCTACCGGCTGGGCAAGAGCCATGGTTACCGCAACGCGCAAGCCAGCGTCATCGCGCCCACCGGCACGATCGGCCTGGTGATGGACTGCGACACCACCGGCATCGAGCCCGATTTCGCGCTGGTCAAGTTCAAGAAGCTCGCCGGCGGCGGCTATTTCAAGATCATCAACCGCATGGTTCCGGCGGCGCTGAAGATGCTTGGCTACGACGATGACGCCATCGGCGGCATCATCGACTACGCCGTCGGCCAGGGCACGCTCTACGGGGCGCCCGGCGTCAACCACGAGACGCTCGCCGCCAAGGGCTTCACCGAGGAGGCGCTGGAAAGCGTCGAGAAGGCGCTGGGCGAAGCCTTCGACATCTCCTTCGTCTTCAACAAATGGACGCTCGGCGAGGAGTTCTGCCGCGAGCGCCTAGGGCTCGACCCCGAAGCCATGGCGGCGCCCGGCTTCGACCTGCTCCAGGCGATCGGCTTCTCCCGCAAGGAGATCGAGGCCGCCAACGACTATTGCTGCGGCGCCATGACGCTGGAAGGCGCGCCGGGGCTCGAGGGCGAGCACCTGCCCGTCTTCGACTGCGCCACGCCTTGCGGGCGCAAGGGAACCCGCTCGCTCTCCGTCGACAGCCACATCCAGATGATGGCGGCCGCCCAGCCCTTCATCTCGGGCGCGATCTCCAAGACCATCAACATGCCGAACAGCGCCTCCGTCGAGGACTGCGTCGCCGCATACGAGCTTTCCTGGCGGCTCGGCCTCAAGGCCAACGCGCTCTACCGCGACGGCTCCAAGCTCTCCCAGCCGCTGCAATCGCAGCTCCTGGCGGCCGCCGAGGACGACGAGGACGAGGCGCTCGAGGCGCTCGAGGCGCTCACCGCCGACAACCCGGCGCAACTGCGCGCCGGCGTGCTCGCCGAACGCCTCGTCGAGCGCGTCGTCGAGCGCGTGGTGGAGCGCGCCCGGGCCAAGCGCGAGCGCCTCCCCGACCGGCGCAAGAGCTACACCCAGAAGGCGATCGTCGGCGGCCACAAGGTCTATCTGCACACCGGTGAATACGAGGACGGCCGCTTGGGCGAGATCTTCATCGACATGCACAAGGAGGGCGCGGCCTTCCGCTCGCTGATGAACAATTTCGCCATCGCCGTCTCGGTGGGCCTGCAATACGGCGTGCCGCTGGAGGAGTTCGTCGACGCCTTCACCTTCACCCGCTTCGAGCCGGCCGGCATCGTCCAGGGCAACGACACCATCAAGAACGCCACCTCGATCCTCGACTACATCTTCCGCGAGCTAGCCGTCTCCTATCTGGGCCGCAACGAGCTCGCCCATGTCGACCCGGCCGAGATCAGCTCGATGGCGATGGGATCGGGGGTCGATCAGGAGAACGAGGCCGCCGAAGCGGCGAGCCATTACGTCAGTCACGGCTTCGTGCGCGGCATCTCGCCGATGCTGGTGGTGGCGAACGGACATGCTCCGGAGTCGCGGAACGCGGCGGGTGGCGTATCGGGCGCGACGCTTACCAGTCGATCCTCCCTGGCGCCCGGTGGACCCGAACCTCAACCGCGCTCACTCGGGGCAGCGGCGGCGGGCGGGGAGCTCTCCCCCCGGCCCGCCGCCGGCAGTCTCGGTCCGGACAGCAATTTAGCGCCGGCCATGGACATGGCCGGCGTCGCCGAGATCGCCGAGGCGGTCGCGGCTCTGGTCGGCGGCAGTCAATCGGGGGAGCGCTCGCTCGCCATGCGCTCCCCGGTGGAGCTGATCGCCGAGGCCCGCATCAAGGGCTACGAGGGCGAGGCCTGCGGCGAGTGCGGCAACTTCACGCTGGTGAGGAACGGCACGTGCCTCAAATGCGAGACCTGCGGGGGCACGAGCGGGTGCAGTTGACGCCCTAGGCGCGAGCGACAAGGGGCGCTATCGTTGGCCGCTCGATAACGGCCACGAGGTGTCCCATGTCCCGCTCCCGCCTCCCTCAGATCGCCCTTTTCGTCCTCGCGCTCGCGCTGCCCCTGGCGGCGCGCGCCGAGACGGTGACGTTCCCCTCGCAGGACGGGCTCGAGATCACGGCCGAGCTGACGCGGCCCGAAGGCCAGGCCAAGACGGCGATCGTTCTGTTCCACCAGGCGGGCGCGAGCCGCGGCGAATACGCCACCATCGCGCCGAAGCTGGTGGAGATGGGCTATCTGACGCTCGCCATCGACGCGCGCTCTGGCGGCAATTTCGCGGGCGTCGCCAACGAAACCGCGAAGCGCGCGCTCGCGGCCGGCAAGGGCGTGGGCTACACCGACGCGATCCCCGACCTCAAGGCGGCGGCCGCCTATGCGCGGGAGGCGCTCGGCGCGGACAAGGTGATCGCCTGGGGCTCCTCCTATTCGGCGGCGCTGGTGCTGGCGCTGGAGGGCGAGAACAAGGGCTTCGCCGACGGCGTGTTTGCCTTCTCGCCGGGCGAATATTTCCACGGCCGCCCCAACATCAAGGCGGACGCCGCCAAGATCGCCGTGCCGGTCTTCGTCACCGCCGCCAAGTCGGAGACGCCGCAGTGGGACGCGATCTACAAGGCGATTCCCCAATCAACGCCCAAGACCGGTTTCGTGCCGGAGGGACCGGGCGTGCACGGCTCCTCGGCGCTGATCGCCAACCGCTCGCCCAACGAAGGGGAATATTGGCGGGCGGTCGAGGCGTTCCTCAACGAGCACTTTCCGGCGAAGGCCGGCTGACCGCCGGCCCCGGCGCGCGCGCCGGGGCGTAATCGATCGCCGCGCGCAGCAGCAGATAGAGCACCACCGCGTTGATCGTGTGCCAGGCCCAATGGGTGCCGAGCCCACCCGCCCCGCAGACGAAATAGGCGCGGTCGAAGGTGCGCAGCACCAGGGCGAGGGCGAAGAGCGAGGCGGCGCCCGCGATCCAGCGCCCGGCGCCGTGACCCCTGGCGATCAATGACGCGGCGGTGACGATCAGCATCGCCAGGGCGGGAAGATAGAAGAACGAGCCGTTGAGCCAGGGCGGCATCAGGAAGGTCGCGGCCGTGACGAAGGCGGCGAGCGCCCAGGCGAGAATTGGCGCGAGGCGTAAGAACCAGGCAAGCGCCAGCCCGATATAGGCGAAGACGAATAGGCCGATGGGGATCACGTCGGCAAGCCGCGCCCAGACGGTGGCGAAGGTGTGGAACAGGAAGCTTCCTGAGCCGATCACCACCAGCAGGGCGACGAAGCCGGTTAGCGCCGCCCGGCCAGAGGCGGGCTCGCTGCGGCGCAGATGCCACCAGGCCAACCCCGCCGCCGCCAGGAACCCCAGATTGGAGAGCGCGTTGGCGGGCTCGGCCCAAAAGGAGGGGTCGAGCCCGCGCTCGCAATAGCAGCCGACCCGGTCGGCGAGCGCCAGCCCCGGCGCCTCGCAGGCGTGAACGGCGGTCTCATCCATGGCCGCGCCTTCCGCGGAACAGGCCTCTCATTGGCCCTCATCCAGCAGCGCGAATTTGAGGAAGCCGTCCTCCCGCAGGCGCGCCAGCAGCGCCTTGAGCGCCCGCTCCAGCCCCGCCGGATCGGTAGAGCGCAGCACCAGATTGGTCCCGAGCCTGCCCTGCTCGAAGAACGGGTAGCTCCCCATGGCGACGTCGGGAAACAGCTCCTGGACGGCGGCGAGCCCCGGGGCCACGTCGCCCTCGGCCTGCTCGACCCGGACGGTGCGGGTCAGCATCCGCGCGCCCTTTTCGAGCCTCGGCGCCACGGCGTCCAGCATCACCTGCATGATCGACGGCACGCCAGCCATGACGATCACGTTCTCGAGCATGAAGCCAGGCGTCGCGGAGACCGAATTCTCGACCAGATCGGCGCCGTGGGGGATGCGCGCCATGCGCCGGCGCGCCGGCGTCAGGTTGCGCTCGTCATAACGGCTTTTCATCAGCTCGAGCGCGCGCTCGTCGATATCGATGCCGACGCCGAAGGCCTTGGCGATCGAATCGGCGGTGATGTCGTCATGGGTGGGGCCGATGCCGCCGGTGGTGAAGACGTAGGAATAGGTCCTGCGCAGGGCGTTGACCGCCTCGACGATCTGCGCTTCGTCGTCGGCGACGATGCGGACCTCGCGAAGCTGGATGCCGATCGCGGCGAGATAGTCGGCGATATAGCCGATGTTCCGGTCCTTGGTGCGCCCGGACAGGATCTCATCACCGATCACCACCGCCGCTGCGGTGACCGTCCTGGCCGATTTTGTCTCCGCGTCCGAACCCATGGCACCTCGCCTTGCGCGGCCCCAGTCTAGCGCCTTGCCGGGCCCACGCCATGGCTTTATGGTTCCTCGCCCATGCGCTTCCCCGCACCGCTCGAGAAAGGTACGCTCGTCAAGCGCTACAAGCGATTCCTGGCCGACGTGGCGCTGGAATCGGGCGCGACCGTCACCGCGCACTGCACCCAGCCGGGCTCGATGATGGGGCTGGTGGAACCTGGGCTCGCGGTGTGGCTTTCGCAGAGCGACAACCCCAAGCGCAAGCTCAAATATTCCTGGGAGCTGGTCGAGGTGGATCTGGGCGCCGGCCCGGTGCTGGTCGGCGTCAATACCGGACTGCCCAACCGGCTGGCGAGCGAAGCGATTCAAGCGGGCGCGATCGAGGCGCTGGCCGGCTATGAGGGGCTGCGGCGCGAGGTGCGCTACGGCGAGAACAGCCGCATCGACATCCTGCTGACGCGCGAGGGCGCCGCCCCCTGCTATGTCGAGATCAAGAATGTGGGGCTGATGCGCGAGCGCGGCCGCGCCGAGTTTCCCGACGCGGTGACCACCCGCGGCGCCAAGCATTTCGCCGAGCTCGCCGCCATGGTGGAGCAAGGCTTCCGGGCGGTGACGCTGTACGTGGTGCAGCGCGATGACGTTGAGCGCTTCGCCGTCGCCCGCGACATCGACCCCGCCTATGGGGAGGCCTTCGACCTGGCCAAGCGCGCGGGCGTCGAGGTGATGAGCTATGCGTGTTCGCTCTCGCCCGGGGGAATCGAGATCGCGCGGCCGATTCCCGTCGAGCCCTGACCTGCGGCGCGACCGCGCGGCCGTGCGCCGGATGGATGGCAATTGCCGCCCTTCCCCCCTATCTTAGGGCCACGCCACGCCAGCAGGGCAGGAACGACATGCAGAATCTGGAGATGACGCGGCTCGGCACCCGCGACAACGTGATCAAGATCCACCGGGCCGACGACTTCGAGTGCATGGCGCGCGCCGGCGCGCTGGCGGCCGAAGCGCTCGACCACATGGTCGAGCTGGTGCGCCCAGGCGTCACCACCGCCGAGCTCGACGACTTCGTCCTGCAATTCGCCCTCGACAACG
>CAYVYD010000146.1:0-6596 GCA_964454415.1 uncultured Hyphomicrobiaceae bacterium
CCGCGCAGCCGCCACCGCCGCCGCCTCGGTGACGCGGGCGATCTCCAAGGTCAGGATGCGGCTGAGACCTGGGTCTCCGTTGTCTTTTGCCATTTGCGCCCTCCCCGGCACCGCGTTGTGTCGAATTGGTTCTAAAGCCTGCTCACAGGTTTTCAATGCGTATCATCTGCGGCTTTTCATCCACGTGACCGTCGGCCTCGATCTTGTCGAGCGCCTTGCGGATCGCCGACTCGCTCGTCTGATGGGTGATCATGACCACGGGCGCGGGCGCGCCGGCCTCGCCGCGGGCGGCGATGCCCGGCAACTCGGAGCCCGGCCGCCGCTGCACGATGCTCTCCAGCGATATCCCGAGATCGGCCATCCGCTGGGCGATCGCCGCGAAGGCGCCGCTGCGGTCGTAGACCGAGAGACGGATGTAGTAGCCCCCTTCATGGGTGCGCATCGCCGCCTGCTTGTAGGGCAGCAATTCCTTGGTCGCCTGGATGAAGGGCGGCAGGATCTTGCCGCGCGCGATGTCGATGATGTCGCCGACCACCGATGAGGCGGTGGGATTGGCGCCGGCGCCCAGGCCCACCAGCATGACCGTGCCGATGAAATTGCCGTCGACGGCTACGCAGTTGTAGACGCCGTCGACTTCTGCGAGCGCGGAGTGCTTGGGCACCATGGTCGGGTGAACGCGCTGCTCGATGCCGCTCTCGGTCTGCTGGGCCACCCCCAAAAGCTTGATCCGGTAGCCGAGGCTGTCGGCCGCCTCGATGTCGGTGGGCGTGATTTGCTGAATGCCCTCGATGTAGACGGCCTCGAAGGAGGGCTTCGTGCCGAAGGCGAGGCTGGTCAGGAGCGCCAGCTTATGGGCGGTGTCGTGGCCGCCGATATCGTGGGTGGGATCGGCCTCGGCATAGCCCGCGGCCTGGGCATCGCCCAGCACCTCGCCGAAAAAACGCCCCTCCTCCTCCATCCGGGTGAGGATGTAGTTGCAGGTGCCGTTCATGATGCCGTAGACGCGCGAGACCCTGTTGCCGAGCAGGCTTTCGCGCATCACCTTGACGATCGGGATGCCGCCGGCGACGGCCGCCTCGAAATTGAGGGCGACACCGCTCTTTTCCGCCAACGCGGCGAGCGCGTAGCCGTGGTGGGCGAGCATCGCCTTGTTCGCCGTCACCACGTGCTTGCCGGTGGCGAGCGCGCGCTCGACCGCTTCATTGGCGACGCCTTCCTCGCCGCCGATGAGCTCGACGAAAATATCGATGCCGCCGCTTTCGGCGAGCGCCCGGGGATCGTCGAACCAGGCATAGGGACCTAGATCCAAGCCGCGCTCGCGCGCCTTGTCGCGAGCGGAGACGCCGGTGATGGCGATGGCGCTGCCGGCCCGTTTCTCCACGTCCGCGCGGTTCTGCTCGAGCAGGCGCATCACCCCCATGCCGACCGTTCCCAGGCCGGCTATTCCAAGTCTCAGCGTTTCGGTCATAAGCGGGCTATGGATTCACTTGCGGGTCGATGCGAGGGGAATGACGTTGTGCATCAACTCGCCCGCTTCTCCGAGGAATTTCTTGATGTTGCGCGCCGCCTGGCGAATCCGCTGCTCGTTTTCGACGAGCGCGATGCGCACGAAGCCTTCGCCATATTCGCCGAAGCCGATGCCGGGCGATACGGCGACATGGGCCTTCTCCAGCAGCAGCTTGGAGAACTCCAGCGAGCCCACCGCCTCGAACGCTTCGGGGATCGGCGCCCAGGCGAACATGGTGGCCGGCGGCGCGGGTATCGGCCAGCCGGCCCGGGTCAGCGCCTCCACCAGGCAGTCGCGCCGGGCCCGGTAGATCGCGCGAATATCGTCGATGCAGCTCTGATCGCCGTTGAGGGCGGCTGCGGCGGCCACCTGGATCGGCGTGAAGGCGCCGTAATCGAGATAGGACTTGACCCGCGCCAGCGCGGCGATCAGCCGGTCGTTGCCGACGGCAAATCCCATCCGCCAGCCCGGCATCGCATAGGTCTTCGACAGCGAGGTGAACTCGACCGCCACGTCGATGGCGCCGGGGACCTGCAGGATCGAGGGCGGCGGCTCGATGTCGAAATAGATTTCGGCGTAGGCCAGGTCCGAGAGCACGATCAGCTCGTGCCGCTTGGCATAGGTCACGACCTCCGCATAGAAATCGAGGTCGGCCGTCATGGCGGTCGGATTCGACGGAAAATTCAGCACCAGAGCGATCGGTTTCGGGATCGAGTGCATCATCGCCCGGTCGAGGCGGGAGAGAAAATCGGCGTCGTTGCTCGCCGGCAAATGACGGATCGCGCCGCCCGAGATGATGAAGCCGAACTCGTGAATCGGATAGGTCGGGTTGGGCACGAGGACGACGTCGCCCGGCGCGGTGATGGCCTGCGCCATGTTGGCGAAGCCCTCCTTCGAGCCCAAGGTCGCCACGATCTGGGTGTCGGGATCGAGTTCGACGCCGAATCGGCGCTTGTAATAGGTGGCCTGGGCCTTGCGCAGCCCGTGAATGCCGCGCGAGGCCGAATAGCGGTTGGACCGCGGCTTGCGAACGGTCTCGATCAGCTTGTCGACGATGTGCTGGGGCGTCGGCATGTCCGGATTGCCCATGCCGAAGTCGATGATGTCCTCACCGCGGGCGCGCGCCTCGGCCTTGAGGCGGTTGACCTGCTCGAACACATAGGGCGGCAGCCGCTTTATTCTGTGAAAATCATGCTCCGAGCGCACCGCTGAACACGCCTCAAAAAAACGCCAAGATCCGATTTCAGATGAGTCGTTCGACTATAGCTAATGGCGCGCGAAAGGCGAAAATATTATGGCGCGACCAAACGTCCGCCCCAGACCGGGGCGTGGGCGGGAAGGGTTATTTCTTTTCGATCGCCTTTATGGCGTCGCCGCGGTGGTGTTCCTGCTCGAGGGAAAGTTCCTCGATGGCGGCTTCCTGCTCTTCCTTCGACATCAGCTTGGCCTTGATGCGCTCGACGGCGGCGAGGTTCGGATATGGGATCGCGATCCCCGTGGTATCGGCGCAGCCGGCAAGGCCCGCAAGCAGCGCCGAAGCCATGCAAAGCCCGAGATATTTCCGCAACCGACGACCCGTCATCCCCGATGCAACCGCTTCGTGGTCGAGCGGCTGCCCCCGTTAAAGTGCCAATTCCGACGGAGGGAATCCCACACCAATCTGTTAGCATACAGCCTGCACGCAACCAATGCTTAACGCAACGTCGATTAAGAGTGCATCCTGGGAGCGTCTATATTTAAGTGAATGGTGTGTTAATTCAGTTACAGGCCGGTGTTACGGGGCTGGTGATGATGGATTCGAACGGCAAGGACGAAAAGGAGCAAGGCACGTCACCGATCGGCGATCCCCGGGAACTGGCCCGCAACGTGGTGCGCCTGGTGGAAGAAGGCGGCAAGGTCGCGCGGAACCTCGCCGAAAAATCGACCTCCCAAGCCGGACCTTACAGCGTTTTCAACGAGTTGGGCGAAGCCGCCAAGATCATCGGTTCGGTGGCCAGCCAATGGACGCGCCAGCCGGCCAAGCTCGCCGAAGCCAACGCCAAGCTGATGCAGGGCTATATCGAGCTATGGGGCCGGTCGGTGCGCCGGGCGCTCGGCGAGGAGGTCGCGCCGCTGATCGAGCCCGAGCTGAGCGATCAGCGCTTCAAGGACGAGGACTGGTCGCAGCGCCAGTATTTCGACTTCGTCAAGCAGGCCTATCTGCTCACCGCCAATTGGCTGGAGGACATGGTCGAGAACACGGAAGGACTCGACGAGCGCACCCAGCACAAGGCGGAGTTCTACACCAAGCTCCTCGCCGAGGCGCTGTCGCCATCCAATTTCCCGCTCACCAACCCGGAAGTGCTGCGCGAAACCCTTGCCAGTAGCGGCTCGAACCTGGTCCGCGGCATGAGCCAGCTCGCCAAGGACGTCGAGCGCTCTGACGATCTGTTCCGGATCTCGCAAACCGACGCCGAGGCCTTCGAGGTGGGCAAGAACCTCGCCGTCACGCCCGGCAAGGTGGTGTTCCAGAACGACGTCATCCAGCTCATTCAATATTCGCCCTCGGGCGAGACCCAGCACGAGACGCCGCTGCTGATGGTGCCGCCCTGGATCAACAAGTTCTACATCCTGGATCTGACGGCCGAGAAATCGTTCGTCAAATACGTCGTCGACCAGGGCTTCACCACCTTCATCGTCTCCTGGGTCGATCCAGACGAGCACCTCGCCCACAAGACCTTCGAGGACTACATGCGCGAGGGCGTTCTCGAGGCGGTCGACGCGGTGACCCGCGAGACCGGCGCCGAAGGAATCAACGCGCTCGGCTATTGCGTCGGCGGCACGCTGCTCGCCGCCACCCTCGCCTATATGGCCGCGACCGGTGACGAGCGCATCAAATCGGCAACCTTTCTCACCGCCCAGGTAGACTTCTCCAAGGCCGGCGATCTCTTGGTCTTCATCGACGACGCCCAACTGAAATCGCTCGAGGAGATGATGGCCGAAGTGGGCTACCTCGACAGTTCGCGCATGTCGGCCGTCTTCAACATGATGCGGGCGCGCGACCTGATCTGGCCCTACGTGGTCAACAACTACATGCTCGGCAAGAAGCCGCCGCCCTTCGATCTGCTCTACTGGAACGCCGATTCGACGCGGATGCCCGCCGCCAATCACTCCTTCTACCTGCGCGAGTTCTATCATCAGAACAAACTCGCCAAGGGCGAGATGGAGCTGAACGGCGTCAAGCTCGACCTCTCCAAGGTGACCATGCCGGTCTATCAGATGGCCGCCCGGGAAGACCACATCGCGCCCGCCGTCTCGGTGTTCAAGGGTTCCCGGCTGTTCGGCGGCAAGGTGCGCTTCGTGCTCGCCGGCTCGGGTCATATCGCGGGCGTCGTCAATCCGCCCGCCAAACCCAAATATCAATATTGGACGGGGCCGAAGATGGCGGCCGACCTCGAGGCCTGGCTCGACGAGGCGGAGGAGCATCCAGGCTCCTGGTGGCCCAATTGGATCAAATGGCTCGCCAAGCGGTCGGGTGACCAGGTGCCAGCGCGCCAGCCGGGCGCCGGCCGCCTGGGGACGATCGAGGACGCGCCTGGAAGCTACGTCAAGAGACGGCCCGCCTGACGGCGGCGGCTCAGGGAAACAGCGGCAGCTGCTCGAGCCCTGCCTCCTCGGCGAGGCCGAACATCAGGTTGAAGTTCTGCAGCGCCTGCCCGGCCGATCCCTTGACCAGATTGTCGATGACCGCGGCGACGATGGCCCTCCCCTCCACCCGATCGGCGAAGACGGCGATCAGGCAATGGTTGGAGCCGCGCACGTGCTGGGTGGCGGGGATCGCGCCCTCGCCGAGCACGTGGACGAAGGGGCTGGCTCGGTAACGGTCGGCGAGCGCGCCCCTCAAGTCATCGGCCGTGGCCTTGCCGGCCAAGCGCAGATAGCAGGTCACCAGCTCGCCCCGGCTCATCGGGATGAGATGGGGCGTGAAGTTGACGGTGACGGCGGCGCCCGCGGCCCGCGAGAGTTCCTGTTCGATCTCCGGCGCGTGGCGGTGGGCGGCGACCGCGTAGGGCGCCACGCCCTCGCCGACCTCGGCGAAGAGCGTTCCCTGCTTCACCCCCCGGCCGGCGCCCGACACCCCTGATTTGGCGTCGATCACGACGTCGTCGGCGTGGATCAGGCAGGCCGTGACCAGCGGCAGCAGGGCGAGCAGCGCGGCGGTCGGATAGCAGCCTGGACAGGCGACGAGGCGCGCGGCCGCGATCTCGTCCGCGTAATGCTCGCTCAAGCCGTAGACCGCCTGGCCCAGCAGCTCTGGCGCGCCGTGCTCGGCGCCGTACCAGGTGGCGTAGAGGGCGGGGTCCCGGAGACGGAAATCGGCCGACATGTCGATCACCCGCAAGCCGCCGGGGAGATCCGCGATGACGCCATGCGCGGCGCCGTGCGGCAGGCCGCAAAAGACGGCGTCGAGGCTTGAGAAATCGCAGTCTTCCACCTCGGCGAGCGCCGGGGCGCCGAGCAGCGCCAGATGCGGGAACACTTCGCCAAGGGCCTGGCCCGCATGGGTTTTCGCGGCGAGCGCGGCGATCTCGATATGCGGGTGGCGCGCGGCGAGGCGGATCACGTCGGCGCCCGTATAGCCCGACGCGCCGATGATCCCGATCCGTAGTTTCTTCTCACCCGCCATGGCGGTCGCGCTCCTGGTTCCGGCCCGGCCGGCTTTATCGGAAAATACAACCCCTGTAAAACGCCCCGCGGCTCATCGCGCCGCCGTAACCGGAACGGCGGGCACGCCCGCCACCGTCTGATCGTCGCCCACGTCCCTGGCGACGGCGGCACCGGCGGCCACCACCGCGCGCGCGCCGATGCGGATATTGGGGATGATGGCGGCACCGGTGCCGATGAAGGCCTGCTCGCCGAATGTGACGTTTCCCGCCGCGTGGACGCCCGGACAGATTTGCACGCCCTCGGCCAGGTCGTTGTCGTGATCGAGGCTCGCGGCGGTATTGACGATGCAGCCGCGGCCGATGCGGGCGTTGGCGTTGACCACCGCGCCCGCCACGACGACCGTCCCCTCGCCGATTTGGGCGCTGGGCGAGAGCACGGCGCT
>CAYVYD010000147.1:0-6570 GCA_964454415.1 uncultured Hyphomicrobiaceae bacterium
GCGGCGTGCACGCCGCCGAAGAAGACGTTGCGCTCGGGCCACGCCTCGACGTCCTCGAAGGCGCGCGCCAGGTCGCCCAGCTCCTCTTCGCGGTAGAGCTCGGCCCAGGGGCCAGCCTCGTAGCTCAGCTTGCCCGACTTCTCCACGTGGATGCGGGGCGCGGCGACGGCGCGCTCGAGGTCGAGGCCGCGGCCGATCAGGTTGAGCGCCACCTGGAGGATCGCGGTGCGGATGCGGTTGGAGCCGCCGGTCCCCATCGCCGTGACGGCGCCCTCCTCTTCGCGGATCAGCGTCGGCGCCATCATCGAGGAAAGCCTGGTGCCGGGGCGCCAGCGGTGGAAGCCGTTCGCGTTCAAGTCCTCCTCGCCCAGCATGTTGTTGAGCATGAAGCCGAACTCGCCCACCATCTTGCCGTTGCCCTCGCCGTTGGAGACCGAGACCGCGGCGGCGTTGCCCTGGGCGTCGATGACGCTGATGTGGGTGGTGCCGCGGGTAACCTCGGCGTGGCCCGAGAGGGCCTCGAAATGGCGGGCGATCACGCCGCCGCCGGTGACCGCGCTCAAATCGGCGGCCTCGGCGGCGCGGACGTGATTGGTCTCGGCCATGACCCGGGCGAGGTCGAGCGCACCAGGCGCGCCTTGCGGGCGCAGGCGCTCGATCAGCGCGAGGCCGAAGGCGATCAGCGGCCCGCTGGCGGCGGGCGCCGGGTTGAGCGCCACCTCGGCGCCGCGATGGCGCCAGATGAGCGGCCGGCGCAGATGAACCTCGAAGCCCTTCAGATCCTCCATGGTGAGATGGCCGCCGTGTTTGTCCGACTGGTCGACGATGGCGCGCGCGATCTCGCCCTCGGTGAACAGCCTCGCGCCCTCGCGCCCCAAGCCCTCCAGGGTCTCGGCGAAGCCCGGGTTGCGGAAGATCTCGCCGCCCTCGAGCAGGCGCCCCGACGGCGCGAAGCAGGCCCGCGCCTCCTCGCCGGCGGTCAGGATGGGCGCGACGATGGTGAAGAGATAGGCCTGGAACTTGGTCATCACCACGCCCTCGCGGGCGGCGCGCATGGCGGGCTCGACGATGCGCGACATCGGCAGTTGGCAGAGGTCGTGGTGGACGCGGAACAGGCCCTGCACGACGCCGGGCGCCGCGCTCGAGCCGGCGCCGATGTGGAATTCCTGGATGGCCGGGCCGAAATCGGCCTCGATGGCATAGAAGTCGAGCTCGCTCTCGGGGCGCTTGCGGCGCGGCGTCTGGGCGAAAAAGTCGTAAAGTCTGGGGTGCCGATCGCCCGCCGGCTGGGCCATCAGGAAGCCGCCGCCGCCGATCGAGGAGAGCACCACCTCGGGCACGAAGGAGACGAACAGGCCGGCCAGCGCCGCGTCGAAGGCGTTGCCGCCGTCGGAGAGGATTTCTGCCGCGGCATCGACGGTGACCGGGTGGCCCGCGGCGATCACGCCCTTCGCTTTGGTCATGGGCGTTCCCTAGCCTCTCGCGTCCGACGCGGCAACACCCTTGAGCGGCGCCCTATTGGCGGCAGAGGGTCTCCATCGGGAAGGCGAGGGTGGCGCCGTTGGTGGCCTCGAGCTGCATGGTCTTGCCGTCGACGTCGTGGAACCAGATGTCGGCCTCGGGGCCTTCGCCGGTGAGCCCCCGGTCGAGATCGACGGTCTGCGACGAGCTCACCCGGATCTCGCGGGTGACGCGGGGCGCGGCGCCGTCCTTGACGCGGCCGAACAGCGTCACGTCGCGCAGGATCAGCAGCGGGTTGCCGCGCGAATCGCCAGGCCCGCCCCAGCTATAGAGAAACTTGCCCCAGGCGTTCTTGTTGGTGTGGACGATGGCGACGCCTAGCCCCTGGCGGTCCGGGCGCAGCATCAGCTTGCCCTTCTGCAGGTTGTCGTAGTCGGCGCGCGACATCTTGCCCTGGGTCACTTGGACGTAGTTTCCCGGGTTCGTCAGGAAGTCCTTGTTCATCAGGCTGTCGAACTCGTCATAGACGACGCTGCAGTCGAAGCTGCCGGCGAATGCCGGCGGGCCGGCAGGGACGGGCGCGATGAACGCGAGCAGGGCGCAAAGCCGTTTCATGGACGCAGGACTCCTCATCACGTGATCGGGGCTGTCCCCGCCATGGCACCGCCTTATGGCAGGATGATGATCAGGCGGCGTCCGGCCGGGGTCCGGCGGCGCGCACCTCGTCGTCGACGTGGTCCTCGAAGGTCTTGAAGTTGGCCGCGAACATGGAGACGAGCTTCTCTGCCTGGGCGTCGTAGGCCGCGCCGTCGCTCCAGGTCGAACGGGGGTCTAGGATTTTGGGATCGACGCCCTCGACGGCCTCGGGCACCTCGAAGCCGAAGACCGGATCGATGCGCATCGGGGCCGCGTGGAGCGCGCCGGAGAGGGCCGCGTTCAGCAGGGCGCGCGTCGCCATGATCGGCATGCGGTGGCCGACGCCGTAGGCGCCGCCGGTCCAGCCGGTGTTCACCAGCCAACAATCGACCTTGTGCTCGGCGATCAGACGGCGCAGCAGATTGCCGTAGACGCTGGGGTGGCGCGGCATGAAGGGCGCGCCGAAGCAGGTTGAAAAGGTCGCCTGCACCCCCTCGACGCCCTTTTCTGTGCCGGCCACCTTGGCGGTGTAGCCGGAGAGGAAATGATACTCCGCCTGGCTCGGGGTGAGCCTGGCGATGGGCGGCAGCACGCCGAAGGCGTCGGCGGTCAGCATGATGATGTTGTTGGGGTGGCCGGCGGTGCCGGAGGGGCTGGCGTTGTCGATGAATTCGAGCGGATAGGCACCACGGGTGTTCTCGGTAAGCGAGCCGTCGGTGAAATCGGGCTCCAGCGTGTCGCCCACCAGCACGACGTTCTCCAGGATCGCGCCGGGACGGTTGACGGCGGCGTAAATCTCGGGCTCGGCCTCGGCCGAGAGCCGGATCGTCTTGGCGTAGCAGCCGCCCTCGAAATTGTAGATGCCGCGCTCCGACCAGCCGTGCTCGTCGTCGCCAAGCAGGGTGCGGCTCGAATCGGCCGACAGCGTCGTCTTGCCGGTGCCCGAGAGGCCGAAGAAGACGGCCGCCTCGCCCTTGGGCGAGACGTTGGCCGAGCAGTGCATCGGCATCACGTCCTTGGCGGGCAGCAGATAGTTCAGATAGGTGAACACCGATTTCTTGATCTCGCCCGCATATTGCGTGCCGCCGATCAGCACCAGGCGGCGGGCGAAGTTGCAGGCGATGACGGTCTGGGACGCGGTGCCGTGACGCTCGGGATCGGCGCGGAAGCTCGGCAGGTTGACGACCGTGAACTCCGGCACGAAGCCTGCGAGCTCGTTTTCGGCCGGTTCGATCAACAGGTGCTGGATGAAGAGCGCGTGCCAGGCGAGTTCGCAATAGACGCGGGTGTTGAGCCGGTGCTCGGGATCGGCGCCGGCATAAAGGTCTTGAACGAACAGGTCTTTGTTCTGGGCGTAAGCGAGGAAATCCTCGTAAAGCGCGTCGAAATGGCGCGGCTCCATCGGTTTGTTGTTGTCCCACCACACCGCGTTCTCGGTCTCGGCGTCGCGCACCGTGAACTTGTCGGATGCCGAGCGGCCGGTGTGCTGGCCGGTCTCGGTGGCCAAGGCGCCGGTCGAGGCGATGCGGCCCTCGCCGCGGGCCAGCGCGAGCTCGATGAGCTCGTGGCGGGAGGTGTTGTGGTGGAGCGAGCCCGGATTGTTCACCGGAAAGGCCTCGTCCTCGACAATGTCCCGTTTGATCGCTCTCACACTCACTGCCTGTCCTCCCGGACCCGTCATATTCGCGCCGCGCGGACAGAACATGCCAGACCCGCCCGCCGGAGGGGGCGCGACATGAAGTCTCAATGCGGCAATTTTTTGCCGTTGCCTTTTATCGAGCGGTTCCCGCGCGATTAAAGCTTAATGCCCGTCAGCGAGGGGCTGGCCTTCATCTAGCACGTCAATCCGCCATTTGCCCATGATTTAGGACAATCAATATCAGCGTCCGGCGCGGGCGGTTTGGACCAGCGCGACGAGCGCGCGGCGGGCCTCGTCGGGCGTGGTGACGCGGGACGGGAAGGCGAGCCGCAGGGCGCGGTCCCCCGCCATCAGGTCGCAGCCCTGGGGATCGCAGCCCGTCATCCGCCAGGGCCCCGGCCCGGCGCCCAGCAGCACGGTGGCGTAAAGCTCTACCGCGTCGCCGTGGTCCTCGTTCATATGGGCGACGATGCCGGCCTCGGCCTCGAGCAGGGCGTCCGCGCCGGCGGTGTCGGTGAGCAGATCCCGCGGCCCCAGATCGCCGATACGCCCGAACCCGCCCACCATGTGGGCGCCTTCGAGGTTGAGGCGGTAAAAGGCGAAATCGGCGAATTGGGCATAGGATTCCGCGGCCCTGTGGCGGGCCAGGAATCGGCGCGCGGCGGCGGCGTCATCGGTCCGCTCCGCCCGGCCGAAGACGCTGAGGCGCGAGCGCGCGAGCGGATCTCCGGCGGAGCCCTCGTCCTTCCCGTTTGCTATGGGCGGCCCGACGCAGAGGATCGAGGCGCGCGGATCGGCGGCGAGGTTCTTGGTGTGGAGGGCGAGCTTGGAAATCAGAAAGACCGGCGTGGCGTCGGCCTCGCACGCCACGGTGATGAAGGAGGCGTAGGGGCCGCCGGTGGCGGCGTCGATGGTGGCGAGGCTCGCGGTCGTCGCCGCGCGCAGCATGGCACTGGCATCGGCGGCGAAATCATGCTCTGGTGAGGCTGGCGAAATGCTCATTTGTCGGCAACGTTTCCTTTGACTGTTGCATTGAGGTAACATAATGGGCAATAAGCGACATGATCATCCCGCCACATTTTGTCCAAGTTGGGCACCTAGACCGCCGCGGCCGTTAGAGTCGAAGCCGTGAAGAGCAAAGTGATGCCAACAATTGCACTCGTAGACGACGACCGGAACATCCTGACCTCCCTACGTATCGTGCTGGAGGCCGAGGGTTACAAGACGCAGACCTATAATGACGGCGCGTCCGCGCTCGGTGGTCTTGCGTCGAATCCGCCGGATCTCGCCATTCTCGACATCAAGATGCCGCGCATGGACGGCATGGAGCTGCTGCGGCGGTTGCGGCAAAAAAGCGAAATGCCGGTGATTTTCCTCACCTCCAAGGATGAGGAGATCGACGAGCTGTTCGGCCTCAAGATGGGCGCCGACGATTTCATCCGCAAACCGTTCTCCCAGCGCCTGCTGGTCGAGCGCGTCAAGGCGGTGCTGCGGCGGGTGCAGTCGCGCGAAGCCACCGCGGCGACGGTGGAAACCACCAAGACGCTGGAGCGCGGCAAGCTCAAGATCGATCCTGAGCGCCATACCTGCCTGTGGGACGACCGCCCGGTGACGCTCACGGTGACCGAATTCCTGATCCTCCAGGCGTTGGCCCAGCGCCCCGGCGTGGTCAAGAGCCGCGACGCGCTGATGGACGCGGCCTATGACGACCAGGTCTACGTGGACGATAGAACGATCGATAGTCACATCAAACGGCTGCGCAAGAAGTTCAAGGCCGTTGATTCGAGCTTCGACGTCATCGAGACGCTTTACGGGGTGGGCTATCGCTTCAAAGAAGTGTGATGTGAATGAGCGCCCATGGCCGTTGAGACGCACGGGCCGTTGAGTGCAGCCGATGGCGGTGCCGAGCGTTCGGTAAAGCAGTCGCGACTTGCGTGGGTAGCGCGGACCTATCTGCGGTGGCTGCGGCTGCGCTTTCCCTTTTCCAGCCTGACGCGCCGCATCGTCATCCTCAACCTGTTCGGCCTGACGATTCTGGTGTCGGGCATTCTCTACCTCAATCAGTTCCGAGCCGGCCTGATCGACGCCAAGGTGCAGAGCCTGCTCACCCAGGGCGAGATCATCGCCGGCGCGATCGCCACCTCGGCGTCCATCAACACCGAGCGGGTGCCGCTGCCCGACGACAGCCTGCTGGAGTACGACGCCAACCAGCAGGTCGGCGGGAGCGACGACTTTGCCGCGCTTGAATTTCCCCTCAATCCAGAACGCGCGGCGCCGATCCTGCAGCAGCTTATCAAGCCGACGGGAACGCGGGCGCGCATCTACAACCGCGACGGAGTGCTGATCCTCGATTCCGACACGCTGTATTCGCGCGGCCAGATTCTGCGTTTCGATCTGCCGCCGCCGGGCAGCGAGGAGGAGGGCTGGCTGGCCGAGAGCTGGCGGCGGTTGCGGCTGTGGCTGTGGCGCCAGGACCTGCCGCTCTACCGCGACGTGGGCGTTGAGAACGGCAAGGCGTATCCGGAAGTCGCCTCGGCGCTGATGGGGACCGCCGTCCCCATCGTCCGGGTCAACGAGAAGGGCGAGCTGGTGGTCTCGGTGGCGGTTCCGATCCAGCGCATGCGCGCGGTGCTGGGCTCGCTGCTGCTCTCCACCCGCGGCGGCGACATCGATTCGATCGTCACCGCCGAGCGGCTGGCGATCGTGCGCGTGTCGCTGTTCGCCGTCGCCGTCACCATGCTGCTCTCGGTCCTGCTGGCGCGCACCATCGCCGGGCCCATGCACCGGCTCGCGGCGGCGGCCGACCAGGTGCGGCGCAGCGTGCGCAAGCGCAC
>CAYVYD010000148.1:0-1851 GCA_964454415.1 uncultured Hyphomicrobiaceae bacterium
ATCTTCAACATGCGCGCGCCGGGCATGACGCTGCACAAGATGCCGCTGTTCGTGTGGTCGATCCTGGTTACGGCGTTCCTGCTGCTGCTGACGCTTCCCGTGCTCGCGGGCGCGATCACCATGTTGCTCACCGACCGTAACTTCGGCACCGCCTTCTTCGATGCCGCCAATGGCGGCGATCCGCTGCTCTATCAGCACCTGTTCTGGTTCTTCGGCCATCCGGAGGTCTACGTTCTGATCCTTCCCGGCTTCGGCCTGATCTCGCAGATCGTCTCGACCTTCTCGCGCAAGCCGGTGTTCGGCTATCTCGGCATGGCCTATGCGATGGTGGCGATCGGCTTCATCGGCCTGATCGTCTGGGCGCACCACATGTACGTGGCCGGCATCTCGGTCAACGCCCAGGCCTACTTCGTGTTCGCCACCATGGTGATCGCCATCCCCACCGGCATCAAGATCTTCTCCTGGATCGCGACCATGTGGGGCGGCTCGATCCAGCTGCGCGCGCCGATGCTGTGGGCGATCGGCTTCATCTTCATGTTCACCGTGGGCGGCGTCACCGGCGTCGTGCTCGCCAATGCCGGCGTCGACCGGGCGCTGCACGACACCTATTACGTGGTCGCCCACTTCCACTACACCATGTCGCTCGGCGCCACCTTCGCGATCTTCGCGGGCTGGTATTACTGGTTTCCGAAAATGTCGGGCTACATGTATTCCGAGACGATCGCCAAGCTGCATTTCTGGCTGAGCTTCATCGGCGTCAACCTGCTGTTCTTTCCGCAGCATTTCCTGGGGCTCGCGGGCATGCCACGCCGTTATGCCGATTATCCGGACGCCTTCGCGGGGTGGAATTTCGTCTCCTCGATCGGCTCCTACATTTCGGCGGCCGGCATCCTGGTGTTCCTGTTCGGCATCGCCTGGGCCTTCTTCCGCAAGGAAAGGGTTGCGGACAACCCCTGGGGGGTGGGCGCCACGACGCTCGAATGGACCCTGCCGTCGCCGCCGGCCTTCCATGCCTATGAGACGTTGCCGCGGATCAAATGACGGATGAGGCGATGAACGCAAAACGGGGCGTGACGCCCGTGGCAGAGACGAGCTATCCGCCGGGGTCGGGCGAGGGCGCCGTCGCCGGCGGCGAGGTCGCCGACTACATCGCGCTGATGAAGCCGCGGGTCATGGCGCTCGCCGTCTTCACCGCCTTTGTCGGGCTCCTGATCGCGCCGGGCACGATGCACCCGGTGATTGCCTTCGCGGCGCTGCTCTGCATCGCCGTCGGCGCCGGGGCGTCGGGCGCGCTCAACATGTGGTTCGACGCCGACATCGACGCGCGCATGGCCCGCACCGCCGCGCGCCCCATCCCCCGCGGCCGGGTGAGCCCGGGCGAAGCGCGCACATTCGGCACGATCCTCGCCATCGGCTCGGTGCTGTGCCTGGGGGTTCTCGTCAATTGGACGGCGTCGGCGCTGCTGGCGCTCGCCATCGCCTATTATATCGTCGTCTACACCATGTGGCTGAAGCGCCGCACGGCGCAGAACATCGTCATCGGCGGCGCGGCGGGCGCCATTCCGCCGGTGATCGGCTGGGCGGCGGCCACGGGCTCGGTCTCGCTCGAATCCCTGGTGCTGTTCATGATCATCTTCCTCTGGACGCCGCCGCATTTCTGGGCGCTCGCGCTGCTGCGCCAGCGCGACTACGAACGCGTCGGCATCCCGATGCTGCCGGTGGTCGCCGGCGAGGACGAGACGCGCCGGCAAATCCTGATCTATTCGCTCGCCCTGGTGCTCGCCTCCTTCGCGCCGGTGGCGGTCGGGCTCGGCGGCAGCCTGAGCGGCTTTCTCATCCTCGGCCTCGATG
>CAYVYD010000148.1:1951-4004 GCA_964454415.1 uncultured Hyphomicrobiaceae bacterium
GAGAGCGCGCTCGTCTATTACGAGGCGAAGAGCAATGCCCCGAAGCGGACCGCCGGCAGCGCCACCTTCAACGTCACGCCGGAGGTGGCGGGCCGCTACTTCAACAAGATTCAGTGCTTCTGCTTCAGCGAGCAGACGCTGGAGCCGGGCGTGGAAGTGGAGCTGCCGCTCACCTTCTTCGTCGACCCCGAAATGGCGAACGACCCAGAGCTCGCGCATGTGAACGAGATCACGCTCTCCTACACGTTCTTCCCGGTCGAGGAGGAGCATGGCGGCGTGGCCGAGCACGGGCGGCGGCGGCGGGCGGGAACCTGACCGGCCCGCGCCGGCGGGTGGGATTTGAAGCCGAGAGGAGAGGCGTACAATAATGGCCAAGGCCGAAAGCAAACAGCATGACTACCATCTGGTCGACCCCAGCCCCTGGCCGCTGGTGGGTTCGGTCGGCGCCTTCGTGCTCGCGGTCGGCGCCATCCTCTACTTCATTTCCCGCAAATCGGGCGACCCGCAGCTCTGGTACGTTTTGCCCGGCGCGCTGATCGTTATCTTCACCATGTTCGGATGGTGGCGCGACGTGATCCGCGAGGCCGAGTACGAGCGTCACCACACGCCGGTGGTTCAGTATCACCTGCGCTACGGCATGATCCTCTTCATCATCTCGGAGGTGATGTTCTTCGTCGCCTGGTTCTGGGCCTATTTCGACGTGGCGTTGTTTCCGGGCGACGCTGCACAGGTGGCGCGCACAGACCTCACCGGCGGGCAGTGGCCGCCGGTGCCCACCCCCGACGGCCGCTTCGAGCACGTGTTCGATCCCTGGGACCTACCGCTGGTCAACACGCTGATCCTGCTCACCTCGGGCACCACGGTCACCTGGGCGCACCACTCGTTGCTCGAGAACAACCGCAGTGGTCTCGTTTGGGGGCTGATCCTGACCATCGTGCTGGGGATGCTCTTCACCATCTGTCAGGTCTATGAATACGGCCATGCCGGCTTCGACTTCGCCCACCACATCTACGGCTCGACCTTCTTCATGGCGACCGGCTTTCACGGTTTCCACGTGATCGTCGGCACCATCTTCCTCACCGTGATACTGTTCCGCTCGATCGCCGGCCATTTCACGCCGAAGCAGCATTTCGGCTTCGAGGCGGCGGCCTGGTATTGGCACTTCGTCGACGTGGTGTGGCTGTTCCTGTTTTCCTGCATCTATGTTTGGGGATCGGGCGAGTTCAATCTTCTGTAGCGGCCGGCGGGCGGTCCCGCGGGCCGGCATCGAGAGGCGCATTGACAACCGGCGACGACAGCGAGTTCCCTCCGGTCTCGGCCCTGGCCGCGGGCCTTTACGGCCGCTGTCCGCGCTGCGGCAGGGGCAAGCTGTTCGACGGATTTCTGGCGCTGAGGTGGGCCTGCGGCAATTGCGGCCTCGATTACGGCTTCGCCGACACCGGCGACGGTCCGGCAGTCTTCATCATGCTGATCGTAGGCTTCATCGTGGTCGGCGCGGCGCTCGCGGTCGAGATCCTCTTCCGGCCGCCCTATTGGGTGCACGCGGCGCTGTGGCTGCCGTTGGCGGTGATGTTGGCGCTGGCGATGCTGCGGCCCTCGAAGGCACTGCTGCTGGCCCTGCAATACCGGCATAAGGCGGAGGAGGGCAGGCTGATTTCCGACTAGGTCACGACCTGGGCCGGCGGCCGCTTGCGATGGGCCTCAACAAACTCGTCATACCGACCCTCGCCACGCTCCTGGGCTGCGCCCTGCTGGTGGGCCTTGGCGTTTGGCAGTTGCAGCGCCTGCAGTGGAAGCGCGATCTGGTCGCCCGCTTGGAGGCGAGCGCCGCCGCCTCTCCGGTCGCCCTCGCCGAAGCGCTCAAGCGCTGGCGCGGGGGCGGCGACATCGAGCACCTGCGGGTACGGTTTTCAGGCGAGTTTCTCCATGGCGGCGAGCTGCACCTCTATAGCCTCGCCGCAGGCGGCCGCCCCGGTTGGCGCGTGATCACGCCGATGCGGCTCGAAGGGGGCGCGATCGTGCTTGTCGACCGGGGCTTCGTGCCCGCCCAATT
>CAYVYD010000148.1:4104-6563 GCA_964454415.1 uncultured Hyphomicrobiaceae bacterium
GTCGTCAGAAATTCGCTCAAACGGTCCTGAGGCCGCCCGCCGCGGCTGCTTGCCGCCGCGCGCACGCGAAGCTACCGTGCGCTCCAGAGGGGCGTCAGGCCGTCGCGATCGGCCGGGACTCACGATCGGAAGGGGTGTAGAACTTGCGTTACGTCAGCACGCGCGGCCGCGCTCCTGAGCTCGGCTTCGAAGAGGTCATGCTGACGGGGCTCGCCCGCGACGGCGGCCTCTACGTGCCGAAGGTCTGGCCGAGAATCGAAGCTGGCGAGATCGAGGCCCTGGCGGGCTCGTCCTACACCGACGTCGCCCTTCGCGTCATGGTGCCCTTCGTCGGCGACGACGTGCCGGCCGATGAGTTCGCGGGTCTGATCCAGGCAGCCTATGCCACCTTCGACACGCCGGAGGTGGCGCCGTTGCGCCAGATCGGCCCCGATATGTGGGTGCTCGAGCTGTTCCACGGGCCGACGCTCGCCTTCAAGGACATCGCCATGCAGCTGCTCGCCCGGCTGATGGACCGGGCGCTCGCCAGACGCGGCAGGCGGCTCACCATCATCGGCGCCACCTCCGGCGACACCGGCGGCGCGGCGGTGGAGGCGTTCCGCGGACGCCAGGCGGTCGACCTCTTCATCCTGCATCCCAAGGGGCGGGTCAGCGAGGTGCAGCGCCGGCAAATGACCAGCGCCGGCGAGGCCAATGTCTTCAACGTCGCCATCGAGGGAACTTTCGACGACTGCCAAGCGCTGGTGAAGGCGCTGTTCAACGACCTCGACCTGCGCGACCGGCTGGGGCTCGCCGGCGTCAACTCCATCAATTGGGCCCGGATTATGGCGCAGGCGGTCTATTATTTCACCAGCGCGCTTGAGCTGGGGGGTGGGCGATGGCCGCTCACCTTTTCGGTGCCGACCGGAAATTTCGGAGATATTTTCGGGGGTTACGTGGCGGCGCAAATGGGTCTGCCGGTCTCGCGCCTCGTTATCGCCACGAACGAAAACGATATATTGGTCCGCACCCTGGAGACCGGCCGCTACGAGCCGAAAGGGGTGCGCGCGACCTCGAGTCCGAGCATGGACATTCAGGTATCGAGTAATTTCGAGCGGCTTCTGTTCGAAGTGTCGGGTCGAGACGGGAGGCGGGTTCGGGCGATGATGGACGATCTTGCGCGAAACGGCGCGTTGGCGCTCGCCGACCGCGAGCTCGAGCACGTTCGCGGGCGATTCCGCGCCCATCGGGTGGACGAGCGTCAAACCGCCGAGGCCATCGCCGACCTCTACCAGCAAGAGGGCTATCTGGTGGACCCCCACACGGCGGTCGGGGTCGCCGCCGCGCGCCGCGAAGCCGCCGTGAGCCCGGGTCCCACCGTGGTGCTGGGCACCGCCCATCCGGCCAAGTTTCCGCAAGCTGTCGAACGCGCCTGCGGGGTGCTGCCGCCGGTCCCGCCGCGGCTTGCCGCGAAGCTCGGCGCCGAGGAGCGCTACGACACGCTGCCCAACGACACCAAGCCGCTAGCGCGCTATATCGAGGAGCGCGCGCGCGCCGCCACGGAGGCGGGATCGTGAGCGTCGAGCTCGGAACGCTGCCGAACGGGCTGCGCGTGGTCAGCCACCGCATGGACCATTTGGAGAGCGTGACCGTGGGGCTTTGGGTCGGCGCGGGCTCGCGCTTCGAAGGCGCGCGCGAGCACGGGCTTGCTCATCTGCTCGAGCACATGGCCTTCAAGGGAACGCGCCGGCGCAGCGCCAGGGACATCGCCGAGGAGATCGAATCGGTCGGCGGCGACCTCAACGCCGTGACCAGCCCCGAGGCGACCGCCTATTTCGCCAGGGTCCTGAAGCCGGATCTCCCCCTCGGGCTCGACCTTCTGAGCGACATCGTCATTAACCCCACCTTCGACGGCGCCGAGCTGGTGCGCGAAAAGGATGTCATTATCCAGGAAATCCTGGCCACCAACGACAACCCCGACGACGTGATCTACGACCTGGTCCACGAAAACGCCTTTCCGAACCAGGCCCTGGGCCGTTCGATCCTGGGCACGGCGGAGAGCGTGAGCGCCCTGGGCGCGGAGGACCTGCTCGGCTTCCGCGACCGGCGCTACAGCGCCCGCAGAATGGTTCTGGCCGCCGCCGGCGCGCTCGATCACGCCGATCTCTTGAAGCTCGCCGGCGAGCATTTCGGCGCCGTCGGCGGCTTCGCCGTCGCCGATCCGCCGCCGGCCCTTTACCGCGGCGGCCTCTGCGCCTCGCCGCTTCGCTTCGAGCAGGGCCACGTGGTGGTGGCCTATCGCGGCCCCGCCTATACGGACGGGGACTATTACGCGGGCCAGATGCTCGCTACCATTCTCGGCGGAGGCATGTCGTCGAGGCTGTTTCAGGAGGCGCGCGAGGCGAGGGGGCTCTGCTACTCGATCTACGCGTTCTGCTGGGGCTTGAGCGACACCGGATTGTTCGGCGTGCACGCGGCGA
>CAYVYD010000149.1:0-3291 GCA_964454415.1 uncultured Hyphomicrobiaceae bacterium
GCATTGATCGCGGTCGGCCTGGTGGCGGTGTTCGCGGCGCTCGCGTTGTTCGTGTTCAAGGGCTACAAGAGCTCCGAGGAAAAAACCGCTTGAGCTTCTGAGGCTCGGCGGTCGGACCGCGCGCACGCACGGGTCCGGACCATCACAGGGCCCCGCCCGAGGGTGGGCGGGAGGTAAGGCTGAATGGCTGCGGCAGCGCCTCCGGCTTATCCCCGCGCCCGCTTTGGCTCTTTCGAATCCCCGGCAATTCGGTGTATTCTCCCCCCCGCGGCATAAGCCCGCGACGAGTTGCGAGTGTCGAAACGTTCGTAACGTCTTTTCACCGATCGCGCGGATCATTCGGGAGGCGCCCGTCGCTCCGCGCGGCGGAATCCACAAAAGGGGAGGAACAACTGATGTCTTCTGCATTGTACTGGCTCGTTCTCACGGCGTTGATGACGGCCTTGTTCTGGGTGCCTTACGTGTTGGATCGGATCGCGGTGCTCGGCCTGGTGCGCACCATGGGCAACCCCAGTCCCAAGGACAAGCCGCTAGCCGACTGGGCGCAGCGGGCAAGGGCGGCGCACACGAACGCGGTGGAGAATCTGGCCGTGTTCGGCGCCTTGGCAATTGCCGCGCACGTCGCGGGCGTCGGCGACAATCCGGTAATCGCCGGCGCAGCGGCGACCTACTTCTTCGCCCGCTTGCTCCATTACCTGATCTACACCATGGGCATTCCGGTGGCGCGCACGCTCACCTTCGCGCTCGGTTGGGCCGCGACCGTCGTCATTGGCTTGGCGCTGATCGGAGTCATCGGCTGACGTCGTCACCGGCGGGTTTCTGCCGGGGACGGGATGGTCGTCCACGGCGGCGAGCGCTTCGGTATGGCCGATAGGCTGCCTTCGGTCGCGGGACGCCGGTCAGTTCCGCCAGCGCCATTTGGCGAAGCAAAACCGGCAACGGGACCGAAATCGAGGCATCCTCTCCATTTTCATGCATGATGGGAGACGGATACTGCGCGGCGCTTGAAGCGCCGCGCAGTCGCGTCTTGACCCACATCAAGGTCCGTTTCGGCGCGGTCTGTTCGATTGGGCGAACAGAAGGGCCGGGGACGTACCCTATTCGCCCAATTCACAATATTTGCGGGCTGAAATAAATCGATCAAGGCCCAATATTAAGGGTCACATGTTCGACCAAATGGGGAGAAAACATGGTTGCCAACAAACGGCTCATTGCTGGTCTGGTCGCGGTTGTCTCGGGCATCGCGGCGCTTTACGTCGCCTGGCTCGTCGACCCCAGCTATCTGCCGCCCGCGGTCTCTGATTTTCTCTACCGAAATCTGGGCGAGCGGCCCTATGTCGCGCCGCCGCCGACGCTCGATCAGGCGGCGCTCCAGCCCGAGGAGATCTGTCCGGAACGCCGCCCGCAATGGCGCGAGGCGCAGACCATAGACGGGGTCGACGTTCAGGCCTCGCCAGCCTGCAATCCCGACAACCCCTATGAGGTCGCCGCCTTCGTCAAGGGCACCAACAAGGTGTCGCACGGCACGCTGATGCAAACCCAGTTGGCGCCCGACGCCGTGGAGGTGGGCCGCGACCTCGACGGCGACGGCGATCCGGACGAGTACCACATCCGCCTCGAGGTGATCGAGCTCAACGGCTTCTCGCCCGACGAGAAGATCGACGTGCCGGGCTATTCGATCGCGCCCGGCGTCAGGCCGGGGTTCTGGGCGTTCGCGCCGAAGTCGGTCGGCATGGCGACCGAAGACCTGGTCTCGCTGAAGGCGCAGCCCAGCCTGCGGATGCCCTCGCCGACGATCCGCGTCGAGCAGGGGGACAGGGTGAAGATCACCCTCGAGAACACCCACTACCTGCCGCACACGATCCATCTGCACGGCGTCGACCATCCCTTCCAGAAAGAAGACGGCGCGGGAAACGACGGCGTGCCGCACAACAGCGAGATGGAAGTGATGCCGGGCGAGAGCCGCACCTACGAGATGCGGCTGCGGCACGCGGGGACGATGTTCTATCACTGCCACGTGCAGACCCAGTCGCACGTGCTGATGGGGCTCAACGGCATGATCGTGGTCGAGGAGAACCGGCCCAACAACTGGCTGCAGACCCTCAATATCGGGGCGGGCCAGGTGCGCCACCCCTCGGTCGCCGTGCGCGAGCGCTATAGCCGCGAATACGACATGGTCTATCAGGACGTCGATTACGACATGCACAACATCATCAAGACCTCCAACGACCCGCGGGTCATATCCAGGCGCCTGCATCAGACCTTCAACGTCACCCAGCGCATGCCCGAGGCGTTCCTGCTGAACGGCCGTTCCTCGCCCTATACGTTGCGCGAATCGCTGGTGGTGGTGAAGGAGAACGAGCGGGTGAAGATGCGCGTCCTCAACAGCGGCTCGGAGTCGGTCTTTCTGCACCCGCACGGCCACAAGGTGATCCAGACCGCGCTCGACGGGGTCGATTTGGCGCCGGCGGCGCGCATTCAACGCGACGTAGTGCTGATCGGCCCGG
Organism: uncultured Hyphomicrobiaceae bacterium; assembly: GCA_964454415.1. Classification (GTDB taxonomy): domain Bacteria; phylum Pseudomonadota; class Alphaproteobacteria; order Rhizobiales; family Methyloligellaceae; genus JAJFHN01. The sequence continues at coordinate 2,508 of CAYVYD010000149.1, forward strand.
CCCAGCGCGTCGATCTCGAGCTCGCCGCCGTCAATGACGGGCTCAACAGCTACGGGCCTGGCGCCTGGATGATGCACGACCACCGCGAACAGGCGGTCACCACCAACGGCATCGACATGGGCGGCAACATGGGCATGATCGTCTACGAGCAGTTCCTGGACGAGAACGGCATGCCGAAGATGGCGGGCGACATCTCCCACTTCTTCACGCCCGAATACTGGCGCGGCGAGCTTCCGGCGTTCTACGGAATGGATCCCAAGGGGTTGTTGAGCGATCCGGCGGCGCCGCGGCCCTCCGTGCTCGGCGTTCTGCTCACGCTGCTGCTGGCTGTGTTGCTGGGGTTGTTTTTCGGTTCGCTCACATGGCTGATCCGCTCGCCGGGAGGCGGTGCGGCGAAGCCGGCCGGAAGCCGCGCGAAACGATGAGTCCGACCCCATATGTCCCCTTGGGTATCGAGGAGCGACTCGAAAGCGGCGCGCCGGCGGGGGCGCGGACGAGGGGAGTGAAGGAAGGAGCGATCATGGGGAGACCATTCGACCAATTTCGAGAACCGGCGGCCCGTTGGCACATGTTGCGCGGAGTCTGCCTGGCGGTCGGCCTCGCGTTGCTCGGTCCGGCGTTGACGGCCGGCCCCGCGCTTGCCCGGAACGGACAGGCCGGCAAGGCCGGCGTGCAAGGGGCTCCCTCCGGTGGCGGCGCGGGCGGCGCCGCGATGGATCACTCCAAGCATCGGATGACCGCTGCCGCGGACCAGGGCATGGACCACTCGCAGATGGACCATTCG
>CAYVYD010000149.1:3391-6530 GCA_964454415.1 uncultured Hyphomicrobiaceae bacterium
AGATGGACCATTCGGCGATGGATCAGTCGATGCACCGCATGGGCAGGATGATCATGGGCGCCCCCGGCATGGTGATGAACTTCAACGAGGACACGCCGCCGCGCGATTGCAAGAACGGCGTGTCGGAAGACGTCGAATTCACCGTCCATGTGGGGCGCAAATACGCCAAGCCCGGCCAGTCGTTCGGCTATGACGTCAACGAATGGAAGGTGAAGCCCTGCGCGCGGGTCAAGGTCACCCTCGTCAACGAGGACAAGGTCCGGCATCAATGGATGATGCACGGCCTGCCCCGCTACCTCTATCCGCAGGCCATGTTCCATCTGGAGGTCGCCGGCGGCCACACCTTGAGCGGCACCTTCATCGTGCCGAGCAACGACGAGACGCTGCTCGTCCATTGCGACGTGGCGCAGCACATGGAAAAGGGGCTCAAGGGTCAACTCGCGATCGGCAAGGGAGCCGGAGACCTGCCGAGCGTGCCCGGCATCAGCGATGCCCGCATTCGCGACCAGACGGCGCAAAAGGGCGGCGGCTGGCAGATGGCCATCCTGCTGGGCGGGGTGTTGATCGGCGTCGGCGTCGGCGGCGGCCTGCTGCGGCGCCGGAAGACTTAGAGCATGATCCCACCCTCGTCACCGCCGGGCTTGTCCCGGCGGTCCAATGGGGCGGCGCGGCGGGCGCGGCGCCCTGGCTCGGACCGATAGGCCCCAGCGGAGGCCCGGAACGAGCCCGGGCATGATGCTTTCTTTGTCGTCATCACCGGCCTCGTGTGCCGGTGATCCAATAGTGCGGTGGCCACGAATTCCGGGCCCCACACCGACGGGCCCTATTGGATGCCTGGAACGAGCCCGGGCATGACGAGTTAAATCGGCAGGCGCGGCGCCCCGGACCGATAGGCCCCAATGGAGGCCCGGAACGAGCCCGGGCACGGGGAAAACGCCCGTGTCTCGCCGGGTCCCTAGGGCTTGTCGCGGTGGCTGACGAGGATCCACTTGCCATCGACCTCGCGCAGAATGAGGTAGATGGTGGTTTGCGGCGTCTCTTCCGCCGCGCCTCCCTCTCCGCCGGCGAGCCGGTAGCTCACCTTGCAGTCGTAGCTCATCCCGTGCGCCATGAGGTGGCAGCGGTGCGCCGCTAGCTCGACCTTTTTACCGGCGGCAATCGCTTCCTTCGGCTGAAGCTCCGTCACGACCGGAATGATGTCGTCCTCCTTGGGAGCGAATTTGAGGCACCCCGCCAGCGCGATGCAGGCCATCACGCAAAGACCGCGCTTGACGGGCATCATCGGCTTTCCCTCCAATTATCGTTCAACGTCATGCAGGACGTTGCCTTGGCGGCCTCGTCCATTTTGGCATAGACGATCGGGAATCCCCTGCCAAGCCATCCATTGGCCCATGACCCGGCGGCGGGCGGGGGCTGCATGTTGCGTGCTATCGGTGAGTTCCCAAGCCGGGGATTGATGCTAGAAAATGACCGCGGCGCGCGCGGGGAGGTGGGACGGTGGGAGCCGAATTGACATCCGCATTGAAGGCATGGAGCGGCGCGCTCGGGGCCGCGCATGTCGTCGGCGGTGAAGAGCAACGCGCCCGTCAGGGCCGCGCCACCTTCGCCGCCCCTCACGCCGGCGTGGCCGCCATCCTGCGTCCCGGCGACGTCGAGGGCGTACGCGCCTGCGTGCGGATCGCCGACCAATACGGCATCCCGCTTTATCCGGTGAGCCGGGGGCGCAATTGGGGGTATGGCTCGGCGGCGCCGGCGGCGGGGCGGTGCGCGGTCGTCGATCTGCGGCGGCTCGACCGGATCACCGATTACGATTCCGAGCTCGGCACCGTGAGCGTCGGGCCCGGAGTCACCCAGGAGGCGCTGTCGCGTTTTCTCATGGATAACGGCGACCGCCACTGGATCGACGCCACCGGCACCGCGGCCGATGCCAGCATCCTCGGCAACGCCCTCGACCGCGGCAACGGCTATTCGCCCTATGCCGAGCACTGCCGGCACGTCTGCGCGTTCGAGGCGGTGCTCGCCGACGGGTCGCTCGTCAACACCGGTTTTGCCGCCTTCGAGGGCGCCCGCGCCGCCGACGCCTACAAATGGGGCGTCGGCCCGTCGCTGGACGGGCTGCTGTTCCAGTCCAATCTCGCCATCGTCACCGGCGCCACCATCTGGCTGATGCCGAAGCCCGAGCGGTTTCAGGCCTTCTTCTTCAGCATCGCCGATGACGGCGGGATCGCCGAGGTGGTCGACGCGCTCGCGCCGCTGCGGCTCAAGGGCCTGCTCAACAGCGCCGTTCACATCGGCAACGCCTACCGGGTGATGTCGACCATGCAACGCTATCCCTTCGACGAGGTGGCGGGCGTCCCTCTGCCGGCCGAAGCGCTCGAGGCGTTCAAGCGCCGCGCCGGGGTGGAGGCGTGGAGCGGGACGGGCGCGCTTTACGGCACCAGGGCCCAGGTCGCCGATGCGCGCCGGCACATCAAGCGCGCGCTCAAGGGCAAGGTCGGCCGCCTCCAATTCGTGGACGACCGCCTGCTGGCGCTGGCCGGGCGGATCGCCGCGCCCTACCGGATGGTGACCGGAGTCGACCTCGCGCGCCTGCTCGGGCTGATCAAACCCGTCTACGGCATCATGAGGGGCAGGCCGAGCGGCGCGGTGATCGACAGCGTCTATTGGCGCAAGCGCAAGCCGGCGCCCGAAACGCCCGATCCCGACCGGGACGGTTGCGGCCTGATCTGGTGTCCGGTGATCGCCCCGGCGAGGGGCGGGACCGTGGCCCAGGCGGTCGCGGCGGCGAGCGAGCTGCTGCTCGCCCGCGGCTTCGAGCCGGGGATCACGGTGACGCATTTGACCGAGCGCGCGGTCGACGTCGTGATCTCGATCACCTACGACCGGGAGGTGGAGGGCGAGGACGAGCGCGCCGCCGGCGCCTACCAGGCGCTGCTCGGCCGGCTTGGGGCCGAAGGCCTCTACCCCTACCGGCTCCCGACCATCGGCATGGGGGTGATGGACGGCATGAGCGGGGCGACGCGTTCGGCGCTCTCGCGCATCAAGCGGGCGCTCGATCCCAAGGGGCTGATCGCGCCGGGGCGTTATCTGCGCTGAGCGGAACCTTTTCCCCGATCGGTCCGGGGCGCCGCGCCTGCCG
>CAYVYD010000150.1:0-6513 GCA_964454415.1 uncultured Hyphomicrobiaceae bacterium
ATTACGAGCGGCGCTACGGGCGCGACGTGCGCGTCTTCGGCGCCACCGTCATGGCGGCGGGCGGAATCCTGAACATGGGGCTGTTCCTCAAGGTCGCCGCCGCCTTCATCGCGGCGATGCTGGCGGCGAACGGGATCGCGCTCAATGTCAGCGCGCTGATGGTCGCGCTGATCGCCGTGGCGGTGGCCTATACCTGCTATGGGGGGATGCGCTCGGTCATCATCACCGACGTCTTCCAGTTCGTGCTGCTGGGCACGGGGCTGATTGCGGCGATCGTCTTCCTGAGCGGCGTCATCCCGCTGGAGCAGGCGATTGAGATTGTCTCGGCCAAGAAGGGCGCGGCCGGCTTCGATCCCCTCGTCAACGTCAATTTCGGTCCGGGCTACGCGCTCTGGATGGTGCTGGTGGCGGGCGTGGTGAGCGCGGCGATCTGGCCCACGGCGCTGTCGCGCGCGCTCTGCATCGAAAAGGAGGAGACGGTGCAGTGGGCCTATCTCATCGCCTCGGTGATCTTTCTCTCGCGCATGGTGCTGCCCGCCTTTCTCGGCGTGCTCGCCTTCTGTTATTTCTCCGGCGCCAACGCGGGTCTGTTGGCCGGTTACGGCGGCGAAGCCGATCTGGTGGCGACTCCGATCATGCTGGGCGACGCGATGCCGAACTGGCTGCTGGCGTTCCTCACCGTCGCCATGTTCGCCTCCTTCATGTCGACCCAGGACAGCTACCTGTTCTGCTGGTCGAGCATCATCGCCCGCGACATCGTCGGTCCGCTCACGGGCAGAATCGACGCCGAGCGCTTCCAGATCGCCACCACCCGCATCGGCATCTTCGCGATCGCGCTCTATGAGCTCTATTGGGGGCTGATCTACGAGGGCAAGGAGGACGTCTGGGACTATCTCGCGGTCTCCGGCTCGATCTATTTCTGCAGCGGCATCGTGCTGATGGCGGGGGGGCTCTATTGGCCGGGGGCGACGCGCCGGGGCGCCATCTGGGCGCTGGTCCTGGGATTTACCGCGATCCTCGGCCTCGGCCCCCTCAAGCAGGCATTGGGGCTCGGCTGGTTGTCGAGCCCGGCGATCGGCTTCGGCGCCATCGGCCTTTCGATCCTGGGTCTGGTGATCGGCTCGCTCACCGATCCAGGGGGGCGGAGAGCCGAGGCGTGAGCGTCGAGGCCTGGATCTGGCTCTGGGTGGCGTTGCTGTGGGGCAGCGCCGGCGCTTTCCTGCTGGTCACGCTCTACATCATGGCGGGAGCGCTGATCGACGTCTTCGCGCGCCGCAGGGAAAGGCGCGGCCATGACTGAAGGCACGCTGCCGGAGGAAGCCGCCGCGCTCATTGGCTATTGGTTCGGCGAGATCGACGAGGAGGCGTGGTGGGGGCCGCCGCCGGAGGTGGACACCGAGATCCGCAGGCGGTTCCTGCCGCTTTACGAGCGGATCGTGCGCGAAGGGGTGCCGCGCGCCTGGCTCGTGCTTCCCAAGGGGCGGCTCGCGGCGATCGTCGCGCTCGATCAGTTGCCGCGCAATCTTCACCGCGGCGACGCGCGCGCCTTCGCCAGCGACGACTTGGCGCTGGCGCTCGCCAAGCGCGCGATAGGGCTCGGCGACGAGGATCGCCTCGACGAGCGCGAGCGCATCTTCCTCTATGTGCCCTTCCAACACAGCGAGAAGGCCGCCGACCAGGACCGCTCGGTCGAGCTCTACACCGCGCTCGGCGACGAGCTGTGCCTGCGCTTCGCCAAGATGCACCGCGACGTCATCGCCAGCTTCGGCCGCTTCCCCCACCGCAACGCCGCACTCGGCCGCGAGACGACGGCGGAGGAAGCCGAGTTCCTTAAGGGAGAGGCGCTCTTTTGGTGAGGGTGGGCGCTTTCCAATCCAAATCAGTCGTGGAAGGTCTTGCACTTGTGGGTGGCGTAGGCCTCCTCGACCGTGGCGCCCATGCCGACGGGAACGTGGAGGATCCGGTCGGGGTAGAGGTAGTGGCACTCCATGAACCAAAGAATGCCGTCATGTGAGGGCCGGGGCACCGCCTCCGAGCCGACATAGTGCCCGCGGCCCAGGACGAACGCCACGATGATTGCGATCAGAAACGCGATCTGCAGAAATGTCGGCGCATGCCGCATGGGGCCTCCCGTCGCGCGTGGCCCGCCCATCGCCGCGATTGTGCACCGCCGGGCGCGGCCGCGCAATCGGCGGCAAAAGGGGCGCGAGGCCGTTGCTCCCGGCACCGCGTCCGATTAGCGTTCGGGCCTCTTCAACTCCGCGTCGTCGGAAACGATTTCCAGGACCGATCCGCATGAACGTTTCAGAGGCCCTCGAGACCCGCATAAGCTGCCGGGCGTTTCTCCCCACACCCGTACCCGAAGCGACCCTTCGCGCGATCCTCGCCGGTGCCGCGCGCGCGCCCTCGGGCGGCAATCTGCAGCCCTGGCACATCTACGCGGCGGGCGGCCCCGTGCTTGCCGCCATCCTCGCCGAGGTGAAGGAGCGGATGAAGGGGACGCCGCGCGGCGACGGTCCGGAATACGCGATCTATCCGCCGGGCCTCAAGGAGCCCTACGCGGCAAGGCGGTTCAAATGCGGCGAGGACCTCTATGCGACGATCGGCGTCGAGCGCGCCGACAAGGCGGGCCGGGTCGCCCAGTTCAAGCGCAATTTCGAGTTCTTCGGCGCGCCGGTGGGCCTGTTCGTCTATATCGACCGCACCATGGGCCCGCCCCAATGGGCCGATTGCGGCATGTATCTGCAAAGCCTGATGCTGCTCGCCCGCGAATACGGCCTGCACACCTGTCCCCAGGAGTCCTGGGCCCAATGGCACCGCACCGTCGCCAGCCACCTCTCGCCGCCCGATGAGCTGATGCTGTTCTGCGGCGTGGCGCTCGGCCACATGGACGAAAGCGCGCCCGTCAACCGGCTGCGCACCGACCGCGCCGGCCTCGACGACTTCGCGCGGTTTTTCGGGTTTTAGCGGCGAGGCGCCGACGGGATTTTAGATCGTCTGGTTGAGGCGGGGCTTCCAAAAGGGCCGGAACAGCTCGATCTTGGGGCAGCGGTTCATCACCACCCTGAGACCGGCATTCTCGGCGAGTTTCGCGGCCTCGTCGTTGCGCACGCCGAGCTGCATCCAAAGCACCTTGGCGCCGATATCGATCGCCTCGCGCGCCACCTCGAGTGCCGCGTCGGAGCTGCGGAAAACCTGAACCATGTCCACCGGCCGGTCGATCTCCTTGAGCGACCCGTAGCAGGTAAGCCCGCGGATTTCCTTGCCCGCCTCGTTGGGGTTGACGGGAATCATGTCGTAGCCGGTCTCGCTCAACACCCGCAGCACCCCGTAGCTGAACTTGGTCTCGTCAGAGCTCGCGCCCACCATGGCGATGGTTTTCACCTCCTTGAGGATCTGGGCCAGATAGCTTTCGTCGTAATCGTCGTGGTTCATGACTTCGGCCTGGGATTGGGCGCGAGCACGCTCGCCAGTTCGGCATCAAACGCCTTAGAGATAGGGGATTGAAACGGGTTTCGGTAGAGCTTGTCGTGGGCGTCCACGCCGACGTCGAGGCGGCAATCGCTTTTCGGCCGCGCGACGCAGAGCAGCACATAGCCTTCCGCGAGCTGATAGGGCTTCAGCGCGACGCCCTCGCTCTGGTCGACCTCGCCCTCGAGCAGCTTGGCCGCGCAGGTGATGCAACCGCCGTAGCGGCAGCCATAGGGGAGCGAGACGCCGTGCGCCTCCAGCGCGTCGAGCAGCACCTCGTCGCCATAGACCTGGAAGGCCGCGCGGCCGCGGTTCTCGAGCGTGACGGTGAAGGGGCCGGGATGACCGGTTGGTTTCGATCCTGGTGTCGGGCGCACCATCGCGCTCAGAGCCAAATATCCGAGGTGCAGTCGCCGCCCGGATAGCGCGTTTCATGGCAGCGGGAGGGGCCATTGGGCTCCTTGGCGAAATCGACGAAAAAGTCCTTGTTGATCGACATGCCGCCATTGTCGCTGTCGCAATCTACCATCAGCATGCAGCCGCCGCCTTCGCGCATGGCGGGGTAGAACTGGTTGTCCCAGGTGGAGAACAGCGAGGTGGTGACGTAAAGCCGCTTGCCGTCGAGCGAAAGCTGGATCATCTGCGGCCCGCCGGTGACGACGTGGCCGTGAACCTCGGGCGCCTTGCCCAGCAGGCCGCCAATCCAGACCTGGCCGGTGAGCTTGGGATTGGAGGGATCGGAGATGTCGTATTGGCGCAGGTCGCCGTGCAGCCAGTTCGAGAAATAGAGGAACTTGTCGTTCATCGAAACCAGGATGACGCTGATCAGCCCCGGTACGGGAATCGGCCATTCCGCGTGCCGCTGGTTCTCGACGTCGATGATCTTCTCGACTTGCCAGTCGCCGTTCTCCCTGTGCCAGTGAATGACGTTGGAGGAGAGCGCGGCGCCGCAGAAGCCGTGGGTCGATTCCGGATTGTGGTGGAAGCGCACCTCCAGCGGCACCAGGCCGTCTTCGCCTAGATAAACGGTCTTCTCGATGCTGTGCTTCTCGAAGTTCCAGAAATGGAGGCGGCGGCCGTATTTCAGCAGCCCCACGTCCTCGAGATCGAAGCCCGGCATGAAGGTGTTGGGGGCGGCCCATTCGCTGGAGACCATGGCGTTGTGTCGCGGCTGGTACCAGAAATCATAGTTGAACAGCATGCCGGTGATGTCGTTCTCCCAGCGGCCGACGATCTCGAAATCCTCGTTGACGTGTAAAAAGCCGCCAGGCGCCTCGCCCGAGGCGTCGCCCAGCATCGAAATGATGATGTCGGAGCCCAAGCAGTGCACCGTGTGGGGCGCGGAGAGGTTGGCCTTTTCCTTGATCTCCTTGCCCTCGATCACCTTGTGCAGGCGCGGTGCCTTGGGATCGGTGGCGCAGTCGACGATGTGCAGGTTCGAGCTTCGCACCCCCGGCAGGATCAGGAAGCGCCGCTCCTTGCTCGCGTCGTGAAAGCAAGACGAGCAGGCGTTCCAGCCGGTGTGGTGCAGTTCGTCGCCGATCCCCGGCATCTCCAGGCGGTGGATCACCTGGCTGTAGGTCGGGCTTTCGGGGTCGGCGTCGATGGTCGCCAGATAATCGGGCTGTTGGATGCCGGTGCCGGTATAGAGCGCGACCGTGTAGAGCAGCTTCTCCCGCGGACCCTTCATGGCCTCTTGCGGCGAAGCGTAGCCCGGTCCGCAACACTTTTTCGTTTCCTCAGCCATGGCTGGTCCCCGATCTGCTTTCCGGCATGCGCGGAACCGGACGCCAAAACATACCATATGCCGGCGCTGGTTCGGCGGGCCTTGCGCCGGTTCTTCCCATCAATAGGGCGCATTTCGCACCGGGCGATGCGCCTTGCGGGCGCCGGGAGCGCGGTCTAGGTTGACGGCGCAACCCCATGAAAGGCATGGCCATGTCCCAGGAGTCGCTTAAAGCCGCGCTGGAGGCCTGCATCAACGGCCTCAAGCAAAATCCCAAATCTGCCCAAGTGGTATTGACGGCGCATACCGAACTCGACGAGGACGTGCGCACCACCGCCAAGGTTCGCGATTTTCCGCCTATGGTGGTTGACGAACCGCCGGTGTTCGGCGGCACGGACAAGGGCATGAACCCGGGTGAGGTGCTGCTCGTCGCGCTCGGCACCTGCCAGGAGATCATGTATTCGGCCTTCGCCTCGGTCATGGGCATCCAGCTCGATGAACTCAAGATCACCTGCGAGGGTGCTCTCGACCTGCACGGCATGTTCGCGCTCGACGAGGCGGTGCCGGCGGGCTTCACGCGGATTAGCTTCGAGACCCACATCAAAAGCCCAGAGAGCGCGGACAGGATCCGCGAACTGATCGACATGGCGCAGAGCCATTGTCCGCTGCTCGACACCATCACACGGGCGGTGCCGGCAAGCGGCAGCGCCTATCTCAATGGCGCGCTGATCAGCGACCTTGATGCTCGGGACGCGGCCGAATAGGGGCGGGCACTATCGGCAAGCCTGCGGGACGCTAACAATTTTTGTGAATAGCTTCTTTTAACTATCTAGAATCTAATAATTTTCATCTCATAAGCTCGCGCATGGCGGCGTCGATGCCGTCGAGCGTCAGCGAATACATGCGGCCGGAGACGAGCTGGCGGATCATCTGGATCGAGGGGGTTGCCTCCCAGAACCGCTGTTGGGTCGGGTTGAGCCAGACGACGCTTTCGTGGATGCCGGCGAGCCGGGCGAGCCACTGGGCGCCGGGCTCCTCGTTCATGTGCTCCACCGCGCCACCCGGCATGGTGATCTCGTATGGCGACATGGAGGCGTCGCCGACGAAGATCACCTTGTAGTCGGCGGGATAGGTGTGGAGCACGTCCCAGGTGTCGATGCGCTCGCTCCAGCGGCGCTTGTTCTCGCGCCACACATATTCATAGAGGCAGTTGTGGAAATAGTAGTGCTCCATGTGCTTGAACTCGGCGCGCGCGGCCGAGAACAGCTCCTCGGCCTGATGCACGTGCCAGTCCATCGAACCGCCGACGTCGAAGA